>JAQWAQ010000039.1 GCA_028707635.1 Negativicutes bacterium | reverse complement strand
CTCTCTCAAAAATGTGCAATAGTTTATCCAACACTGATTGTGAGCTTCGTTTTTATCGGAATCTCCGGTTTCATTGAGAAATCGGCAGAAGTATTCAACATTTTGATATTCTATAGGTATATCATACCTTGATGCGAGTAGTACTTTCGAGGTCATATCATCTTTAGCAATAGGGTACACAGTGATGTCCAATGAAATGTTATTGGCTTTTAGGGCCTGGTAGAAGCTAAGATCCATAGAAGGCAATAATATACCATTTGTAACTAATGAAATCTTAGAGTTTGGGAAAAAACTGCGTGAAAATTCTAGAAAAAGATTAACCTGTGGATGCAGCAGTGGCTCCCCGCCTAAAATTCTCATCCGTGAGATGTTTGTAAATAACTCGGATAAACGTGTTATATCCTTAATAAAACTATCGGTATACAGGTAGTTCTCCGCAGAAAGCGGGGCGAAGTGAGTACAGCTTTTGCAGTTTAAATTGCAATGATCGGTGATGTGAAATTCCAAGTATGGCAGGCTATGATATGCACCATTCACTTTAAAATCACCTCATGAAATGTACTGTGGGTTAACGGTTTCTTGTTTACTGCAGGTTTTCGGACAGATTGGGTTATCTTAGAATTTGTAGTAAATAGTTAAAAAGCTCTTGCGCCCGGACTTGAACAGTAGCGTATTTTGTTACGTATTGATATCCACGTTCTGCAATTTCATTGCGTTCTTCGGGCGTTGCGAGATAGTAGTTAATTTTTTCAGTAAGGTCTTCTCCACCGTCAGTAAAGACCATGCAGTCATGAAATTCACGTTTTGCCGAAGGAACCCGATCACTTATCAGGAAACTTCTGCAAGCCAACACCTCAAAAAATCTTAAGTTCATAGCGTCCCATTTAATCGAATCTTCCGAGGTATAGTTTAATACTATCTTGGCATTTGAGTAGATGCTAGCCGACTGCTTTCGCGTTACCGGACCTTTTGACAGCTTACTCCAAAGTTCCCCACTACTCATAGAATTCCAAGGCTGATTCCAATAGCCGAATAATCCAAAATTGAACTGTGTAGCGGGGTGTAGATATCTCATTGTGCGCTCTTTTCCCTTGATATCGTTTCCAATATAAACGACATCGAACTGATGGGAAGGTCTTTGCGGCATTGGTTGGAAAATAGTTGTATCCGCCGCTAAAGGTAAAAAAATTCCTCTATAACCGGACTGCAGGTGTAGGTCCAAGAGACGCTGAGAGAAAAATGCATAACCATCAAATCCCCGCTGCTGCAGTTGTCGGAGAACTATATCGGAGCCTTGATGGTAGAAGTTCTGAAAATATAAAACATGCTTGTAAGCATACGAATTAGGCCAAGTATCGTTAAGATGAATCATAACATCAAGTTTCTCACTTGGGAGTATGCTGGGGTTGAAGACCTGTGCAGATGCAACCCCATTTAGTTTTACCAACTCTTTGCATATGGACTTAGCGTATTTTTCTTCGCCTACAATCTGGCCGAGCTGATTTGAGTCATACTTTATATAAAAGCCGATCCGCATCAGTTTACCTCCGTAAAAGTTCATCTGCTTTTCTATGGCACCACAGGCTTTCAGCAATAAAATGACCGTTAAGCCCGAAAGAAAGTACAGCTTTTTTAACCCCAGTCAGCCAGCCGTAGTTGTGAAATACCATATAGCCACCAATTTTGAGCATTGGGTACCAACGGAGAATTGCCTGACGCACCGATTGATAATCAGACTTAGTGTTAACAAAAACCATGTCACATAAGTTTAAAACATCACAATTAGCATCACCCAGTTCATTTATATAGTAAAAGTGGCCGGCTGGTGGGAGAGCTGATGCTATAACTACGCTTGCGCGCCTTGAAGATGTTCCTAATTCCACTACCAGTGCTCTTATGGGTAATTGCCTCACCAACCATTGTAAGGCGACAGCCACTGGCTGTGAAAGACATCCTTCTATCAGAGCGATATGCTGCCAGTCTGTAGTAGTTGCGGCATTGTTTTTTGGAATCGGCTCTGCAATTCTTATAAATTTACGATAAAGTTCAATTAAATTTGCTGGGTCTAATGAAACCTCAATATTATCTGTTCTAGCAAAGTGACTTATACCGCGAGGGGGGCGATCTCCTAAGCCTTCGAAATAATAGTAATCTAAGCCTAAGTGGTTTGCGAGCCACCAATAATGATGGCGAACATAATTTGGCGAAAAAAACTCAATTACTTTTGTTCCGGGATTGCAAAATAGAAGGTTGGTAAGACCTGCACCGTGTGGGGCAATAACTACTTGAGCTGAAGAAAAAATAGAAATCTGCTCGGCCAACGATAGTGATCCGGGCAGGACTGCACTAAATCCAAAATCACTTAGGAAAGTTATAAGCTCCTTTTCGTTTACCACATGGCGATGAATAGCATCATCCCGGCTAATATAGATTTTCCTGAATTCTTCAATAGGTTCAGAAACCATTCCACACAATAGTTCGCTGCGAAGAGAACTACAAACCCATTCGGGTACATATCCGGCGTGAGTTGATAAGGATGGTATCACAAGACGCTGCGCCTTTAAGTAGAGATCGGGTTTGCTCTTTATAAGCTTGTTCTCGGGAACACCTAACATTGTTAGCGTTTCGGTTTGAAAAGAAAGACCATCCCAATTTACCAGATATTTATCACAAGTGATACCACTCTGCCGTAGTAGATGAAGTCGGGGAAGGACATCGAACATCCAGTGATAGTAACAATTACTATATGGAGCAGCTAGGACAGCTACTGTGCCATCAATATATTCTTCATCTGGAAGATTTAGATTAGGAAAAAAATCTAAGGATTCGAAAGATGCATTATACCCCTTCGAAGCATCACCGAGTAGTCTGCCATCATGAAGTATCACCTTGCCATCGAGGCCTAGTACGCGCCCCTCTGAAAGTGTCGTAACTAAGGCTGGCGGAAAACTATGATGATGCTGCATGCAGAAGGTCCAGTCTAAGCCTTGGTCGAGGCTTTTTGGAAAGAGGCAGTACGCGGTATGCATAGGGTAAATCTCTTTGCAGGAATACAAGACGTACACACCGCCTCTTCCACGCAATAACTTCACTAACTACTATATTCGCATTCCAATAAGACGTTGACTGGAATATAATGGGGTGCCAAGGGGGTGTTGACAACAAATTAACTAATAAATAAGATAAGGGGGATAGAATATGCCAATGAAAGAGAAGCATAACCTCTCGGCTCGGCAAATTATTTTTAAACATAAAGGTGTCGATAACCCCGTCCCCTTGACACTTTAGGGAGGCAAGAATGATTAAATCGAAATTATGGACTAAAGACTTTATCATCATTTCGGCAACGACGTTTTTTGTTGCTCTGACTTTTTACTTATTAATGACGACAATGACAATGTATGCTATTGAACGTTTTAATGCTTCACAAAGCCAAGCAGGTCTGGCGTCTGGCATATTTGTCATTGGCGCGCTTCTTTCGCGTCTCTTGGCAGGAAAGTACATGGAGATAATTGGTCGCAAAAAGATGCTTGGTGGAAGCTTGGGTTTGTTTTTGATTGCTACGTTATTATATTTTCTAGTAGATAACTTAAGCTTATTGCTAGTGGTTCGGTTTATACATGGAGCGACTTTTGGCGTTGCCACTACAGCCATGCCAACAGCCATAATGGATATTATTCCTGTTGAACGTCGCGGAGAGGGTATAGGTTACTTTTCATTAAGTCCAACTTTGGCTACGGCAATTGGACCTTTCTTGGGCATTTTAATTATGCAATATGCCGATTTTAACATGCTGTTTGCAATTTGTACTGGCTTTTCCGTAATGAGTAGTATCATCATATTATTAGCGCAGATACCTGAAGCAAAAATCACAAAAAAACAGCGGGAAGCTATGAAAGGATTTACATGGCAAGATTTCTTCGAAATAAGCGCAATTCCGATTTCTATGATTATGCTCCTTATGGGAATGGCTTACTCAGGCATCTTGGCCTTTCTTAATTCTTATGCCATAGAAATTAATTTAACAACTGCGGCAAGTTTCTTTTTTATTGTATATGCGGTGTTTATCTTAATTTCAAGACCATTTACTGGTCGGTTGCTGGATGTTAAGGGGGATAATATTGTTATGTATCCAGCCTTACTATTATTTACGTTGAGCTTAGTATTACTTAGTCAAGCCGAGTCTGGTTTCATTCTTTTGCTAGCAGGAGCGTTAGTTGGCCTTGGGTTTGGGACTATTATGTCTTGTGCTCAAGCGATTGCCACCAAAGAAGCGCCACAGCACCGTATCGGGCTTGCTACCGCAACCTATTTCTTTTGTTCGGACGTAGGGATGGGGACCGGTCCTATCTTAGTCGGCAGTATAATTCCTATCGTTGGTTTTCGTGGAACGTTTATGACACTGGCTGTTGCTGTATTTTTGTCGATTGGTTTGTACTATTTGGTGCATGGGAAGAAGGCAATATATAGAAACCAACCTGCTCATGTAAGGGCGTCAGGGGGAGGGAGGTGTTGACAACAGATTAGCTGATAAATAAGATAAGGGCTGGACAAAAATATGCTAAGAATATCCGACAGGAAAGTAAAAGTGGAATCTTTTTGCAATCATTTATTAGGTAACTCTTTTACCATTAATATATGCGGAATTCCATCTTCAATAAATACATCCGAGGAAGTCTGATAGCCAAGTTTTTTATAAAAACCCTCTGCATGTGTTTGGCCGTGCAATTTAACTTGAGATAATCCATTTTCCGCTGCGATTTCTTCTAATGCTTTAATTATTAACTTACCAAGCCCATATTTACGGTAAGGTTGTAAGATGCAGATTCTTTCCAATTTACCGAAGCCATTAACAACTCTTAATCTTCCCGTTCCTACTGCTTGTCCGTGGAAATAGACTAGAACATGATCACAGAGTCTATTAAGGGTATCAAATTCATCAAATTCATCTATTAAGGGTACACCTTGCTCATCAACGAATACTTCTTTTCTTATACGAAATGCTTTGTTTAGATCATTGTCCACTTTTATTCTTTTTGACTTCATTTATCTTCAGCCTTTCTGAATTAATACCCGTGCCAAACAAGGGCTTGCAGCGGCTTGGGGAGTGGGACTGTGTTATGATTTTCTTTTGGTGAAGAAGGCAAGGTAAATAATCTCTAACACGCCGAGTGTGTTAATAATAAATAGTGCGATAAACCATCCCAAATGACTATTACGGGCGGCATGCCAAGTGGCGATAGCCTTCCAGGTTATACTCCACACAACAATTAAACCAAGTAACCAAGGGGTATGATGGATTGTGGAAAGTATGTTATCCATAGAAATCTCCTTTGTGTTTAATTAAGTATAGGATGCCTATAGCGACAAGTTTATATCATATAATGGGCAACTAGTCTGCCCTATCGGCGGTAAGCTTTTTTTGCTGTCGCATAAGTAACCGTATCCGGTTTAGTTTTTCCTAGTACCTACTTACTGTATTAATTCTTTGCTGTTTAGTTGCATCCTCCTTACTAGATATGTTTAGTTGAACTATATAAAACAGGTTGTCAACAACCTCGTCCCGACACATAACCGACATGCCATTGAGTTTTGACTTTTTAAAAGTGTGTATATAATATAAATATTGATTATTAACGAAAGGAGTTGTTATTATGTTTAACAATAATACAACGGAGATTGTAATATGCCGGGAGGTGTGTACAAAATAATTTAGTGTATAGACCTCCCAAAAGTTATATTAAAAAACTTTTGGAGGATAAAAAAATGGGTAAAATAGATATGGGCAATTTAGGACTCAGCCAAAGATTTATTACCGAATCAACATTATATGCCAGTCTTTACGTGGGTCGAATCATTTCCCAATACAAAGACTTATATAAGGTCGTAACAGAAAATGGTGAGTTAACTGCAACAATTTCCGGGAAGTTTCGTTTTGCTATCAAAACCTTGTCGAATTACCCGGCAGTTGGTGACTTCGTTATGCTTGACCGAAATGATGATGTCGGCGGAAATGCCATTATTCACCACGTTCTGACAAGAAAAAGCGCCTTTATTAGAAAGGCTGCGGGGACATCGAACGATGAACAGGTGGTAGCTTCAAATATTGATACGGTGTTTATCTGTATGTCGCTTAATAATGATTTTAATCTTCGTAGGTTAGAGCGCTATCTTGGTGTTGCCTGGGATAGTCGAGCAATTCCTGTTATTGTGCTTACGAAGGCTGACTTATGTGATAATCTCCCGCAAAAAATGCTAGAACTTGATGCGGTTGCCTGTGGTGTTGATGTGATTGTTACTTCCAGTATGAGTGAGGATGGATACGTATCTGTCAATAATTATATTGCAAGTGGCAAAACTATTGCATTTGTCGGCTCATCTGGTGTTGGAAAATCAACCTTGATTAATCGGCTCATGGACGAAAATAGTCTTGCTACCCAAGCAATAAGAAATGATGATAAAGGCAGGCATACTACTACCAGGCGAGAACTCATTGTTCTTCCAGGCGGTGGCGTCGTTATTGACACTCCGGGCATGAGGGAACTTGGGATCGAGAGTGCTGACCTGTCAAAAACCTTTGCTGAGATTGATGAGCTTTCAACAAAGTGCAAATTTCATGATTGCACTCATACGAGTGAACCCAATTGTGCGGTACAAAAGGCCATAAACGATGGCTTATTGTCTGAGGAGCGACTTGCGAATTATTTAAAGCTGAAGAAAGAGGCTAAGTATGAGGGCTTGAATTCTAAGCAGATTGAGACTGAAAAATTCACTGCCATGTTCGCAGAAGCGGGCGGAATGAAAAATGCACGAAAATTTATCAAAGAGAAAAATAAAAAAAGGCAGGGTTTTTAATAGGCAGGAAGCCGACGCAGATTTCGATAGTGTGTATGAAGTGATTTGATTGGCAAAACCGGCCCACATCTTTTTAATGATGGGGCCGGTTTTCGGCTAGGTGTCAGGGGGACGAGGATGTTGACACATGGTGTAACTTTCATTTGAATTCTGTCGTCCCAAAGAAAACTTTATTAAAGAAATCTTTTGTTTTTTCAGGACCGAGAACAGCTTTGAATACATCAGTAGAAACACCGCCGGTATCAACCAGTCCATCGATATAGTCCTGCGTAATGCGCCATTTGGCCTGTATATCATTTTCCGAAAGTGGTCCGTATGCCTGTTCCATTTCAATAAACAGTTTTAGGTTCTCTGTAAACATCGCGAATATCTCTTCATCCTGCAAAGCTGAAGTGTTTTTCGCTGTGCAGACAGATCTCATCGAATCATACCAGCATTTTTTTAGCTCCATATCCGGCAATGATGTATGTTTATCTTTAATGGTCCTGAACCTATCCATATAGGATGTGTATAGCTGATCTTTTTCCTTTACCAAATCATAATATTCAATTAAGAAATTGCGTTTTTGATGAATGTATAAATAGTCAGTCGAAAATAGTGGCAGATTTTTATAATATGGTGTGATGACAAAAGAAACCATCTGAAGAGAAGTTGAATCTTTAGAATCCATGACTAGAAGATTACCAACGCCAACAATCTCATATTGCTTAATATTATATGCTATGTTTTGTATCGTGAGATGGGCAAACTTTCCGGAATCGACTTCTTTAAGATTATAAATAGAAGCCAGTATGTCCATACCAACATTGATTTCTTTTTCAATAGCTTTTTTATTGATATCAAAAAAATCATCATTTTCGATCTTATTCATTATAATATCGCCTTTCAATTAAGTTTTCCTTCACGATTCAACTCATCGATATTCTTTATCTTATTAAATAAAATTGGTCTTTCACTTTGAATTTGAGTCTTATGCGCTAAAATTGCCTTCCATACTTTTTTAGGTACTTCAAACTGACTGAAATCTCCATTCAATACTTCGCCTTCAAGCAAAGAAAACATATAGTCAAGTTCCTCATCTGAGTATTTTGGTCTCATGGCCAAGCTACCATATAGTTTAACAAGTTCAAGGGCATCAGCACGATTGAAATCAAATGCTTGATTCCACCAGCAAGTATATTGCTCAAAACCATTTTTCCCAATAAGCTCATTCTTTATCGCAGTAGCTGCATGGTATCCGCACATAAAAGCTCCCTGAACAAGAACCTCAACATGAGCTGCACTATCACCGATTGCAAGTACATTACCTGAATATGGTTTTTTGAGTGATGCGTAAGACTTAAGAGAACAGCCCTTTTTGTCGATCACATGAGCATTAGAGAAGTGTTTGCTCATTGGACTATTTTTAACAAGGTTTTCAAAAATCTCGTCTGGTGGTAAATCTTTATTACCCATAATGGTCAATTCGATAGTGTCGTTACCATAGATACTAGATTCAACCATTACTTCTGCAAAAGGATGATACTCACTTCCATAAAATTGATTCCAGCTTTGTGGTTCAAATCCAGTGGTACCTTCAATTGTATAACTTACTACATAAGGTGTACCAAATAGAACTCTTCCTTCATTAAGACCAAATACGCCAGTTAATTTTGCATTGGCACCCTCGGCAATCACTAATTTTCTTGTGTTAATAGAATAAGAATTTTCATGTTTTTTAACATCTATTCTTACATGCTCGCCCATGTCTTCTCCACCATATGCAATGGTTTCTAATCTTAATTCCACACCGCATTTTTCACAATCTTCCCATAAATCCTGAAGGAGTTGCCCTTTATCAAACTTAACAGCAAATGGTCTATGATCTGGATGTGCTAAATGGATTTTATGGCCGCGAGGAGAGTGATGGTAGTTATCGATAATATTTAATGAACGTCCAGTATAAGTGATATCGAAACCACTCTTTGTAAAAAATATCTTGTTATCCTGTATTTTAACTGACTCATTCTCATATCCTTCGTCCATAACAAATTGAGCAGAACATGCTCGCTTTATCTTTTTGATATCTTGTTTCATTTCAATAACTGTTACCTTTAGGCCTAATTCTGCTGCAGTTTTTGCAGTCATAAGGCCTGCAGGTCCTGCACCAACTATAGCTAAATCAAATATATTGTTCATATTGTATAACAACTCCCTTTAACTATTAAATGTAGCTGTTAGAGTCATAGTGTTCATTTTTTCTATTTTTTCATATATAAGCGGTCTTTCTCTTTGAATTTGCTCTTTGTTCAACAAAATGGAATCCCACATAAGTTTTGGAGTTTTATATTGACTGTAAGTACCTTCTAATGTTCTCCCTTCAACAAGAGAAAAAAGATAATCAATTTCATCGTCAGAATATGTTGGAACTAGTGCATAACCTTGCGATACTAGAAGGTAATCATCACGATTAAATTCAAAAGATTCTTTCCACCAACAAGTATACTGTTCAAAACCATTTTTCCCTTGAAGTTCCTCATGTATTGCATTTGCTGCATGATATCCACACATTAAGGCTCCTTGTACTTCAACTTCAACAAAGGCAGCACTATCACCAATAGTAATAACATTACCGCTATATGGTACCTTTAGTGATGAGAAAGCCTTAACTGCACATCCTTGTTTATCTATTAAATTGGCATTAGCAAATAGGTTCTTAAGGGGACTGTTTTTGGTGACATTCTCATAAATTGATTCAGGTCTTAACGTCTCGCTTCCTGAAATTGTCAATTCGAAAGTTTTATCACCATATAAACTAGGTCCGATAATTACCGGTGAGTTGGAGTGATATGCCTTTCCATAGAAAAGATTCCAACTATTAGGTTCAATTCCTGATATCCCTTCGAGTATATATTTTAATACATGAGCAGTGGCAAATAGAGTTCTGTTTTTATTAAGACCGAAGATTCCGGTTACATGTGCATTCGCACCCTCAGCAATGACAACTTTCTTTGCATTTACAGTATAGACATTATTTTCATTTTTAAGATTTATACTTACGTGGTCACCTCTATCTGACCCTCCAGAAGCCAACGTTGACAGTCTAACATCCACGCCTAACGCTTCACATTCTTTACATAAATCATCAAGAAGCTTTCGTTTATCAAATTTCAAAGCAAATGCTCTTTGGCCTGGATGCGCAAAATGGATTATATGATCTTTTGGAGAGTGATAATATTTATTAGTAACATCAACTAAAGCACCAGAATATTTAACCTCAAACTTATTTTTTGTAAAAAGTATTTTTCCATCAGCTATTTTGATGAATTCATTTTCATATCCATCATCTAGAATAAATTGAGCAGAACATGCTCGACGTAACTGTGTGAAGCTTTTATTTTTTTCAATAAGTATAACCTTCAATCCCGCTTCAGCTGCAGTTTTTGCAGTCATAAGTCCTGCTGGTCCAGCACCAATAACTAATAAATCAATCATATTATTCATAACTCTCAACATCTCCTTTTATAAAGTGAGACTTGATTCAGATTGAGTTTTAACTCCATCTGAATCCTAGTCGAACCGTATCCAGCGGCTTGTCATCGGATAAACCTAAGCCACAATCGACAACGAAGAATATTCATTATAATAAATGTTTTAGAAACTATCTAATATGATTAGAAAAATGAATGCTATTCATGTATGATTTTTTAAATAATTTATTCACTGAAGGTGTCAATACCCCCGTCCTGGACAAATAAAGAATAACAAGATAGAAAATGTATTGCGGTGACGAAGATTAATTGGTCTGAAAAGAAGTAAAGTGTAACGAGGAGACGAGATTATGGGCTTGAGCACAAAACACCTAAATGAAAAAGGTTATGGTCTTTGTTGTGTTTGTAAAAAAGAAAAATTTATTTCTGAAATTGATGATTGTTCAGATTGCCAGAGATTGGTTTGTAGGCAATGCTCATCGTATCAACGCCAAAATCTCTTTGGATATATCTGTAAACCATGTCAGAAAAAGAAATGAAGATCTCTTTTATGGAAAATATTACAAAGAAAGGAATAGAGTTATATTAGTTGACTCGGCGTAACCGCCTTGTGGAGTGATGTTAATCTTTTTTGCGCGATAGGGATTGTTAAAATAATAAGACGGTACCAACGTTCCTGTGAGTTTCTCATAGGCACATCTTTTAGTTAATTTTATGTCGACAATCCCGTCCCCATGACACTTTCGTGTGGCTATAGTAACTGCCATTGGTGCCATGGCGGCTGATGGAACTGAACATTTTACGAGATATTTTGTTTCTGTTATAATGAGATATCAAAAAATAAAGGTGAAGTATGGTTAAAGAGTTTGAGATGATTAAAATAGATGAAGTTATGAAGATTTGGTTAGACACTAATATTAGTGCGCATAATTTCATCCCAGAAGAATATTGGGCTAATAACTACAATGTAGTTAAAGAGCAATACATGCCAATCGCAAAAACATTTGTTTGCGAAGAGGATAGTGCTATTAAAGGTTTTATTAGTATCATTAAAGGCTCTTTCATCGGAGCATTATTTGTTGAAGAAGGATGTCAGGGGCAGGGAATAGGCTTAGAACTAGTTAATCATTGTAAGGCTTTATATCCAAAATTAGAATTAGCTGTTTATGTTGATAATATAGGTGCAGTTAACTTTTATAAACGGTGTGGTTTTGAAATTCAAGTAGAGAAAGTTAATGAAGATTCTGGATTTAGAGAATATGCAATGTTATGGAATAAATAATTGTTGAATTATTTCACATTCGGTATCGACCAGGGGTATAGAACATGACATGAGTTTTATTGATATGGAAGACATCCATTATTGCTCTATATCTTACAGGGGACGGGGTTAATGACAAATCAACACAATAGATTAATGTCAACAACCCCGTCCCCTTGACAATCGTCAAATAATTGACTAATGTCTATTTTGTGTGTCAATGCCGTAAGGGGATCCATGATTAAGGCTAGTAGGAAACAGCGGAGTAATCTGTTCAATAGATCACTGTAACTTATTGAGCAAATTGGCCCGTTCATCTACCAACTGCCCCCTTGTTCTTGTTAACACCTTCAAATTTGCAAGCTTTAGGCATGGGTGTAGGATGAAAAGTATGAACAAATAGAAGCCCTTGCTTAGTAATGAACTGCTCCCTGTTAACAGGGAGCAGTTCATTCTTTGGACACTTCTCATGTTAAGTTTATTTAAGAACCCATCTGATTACGAAACTACCTTGCTTGGAATGATTAAGCTTGTTGGGGGATTCTTTGTTGTTTACTATTTAAAGAAAGAATACCGGCTCCTTTCTCTCTTTACACAGTTTATTTAGTCGCAATGCAGCGTCTTTAACAAGACCGGATTTCATCGTTCGGGCGTTCTGTGGGCAGTTTTTGATGCAAGCACAACACGTGATGCATTTTTCCTTATCAATCAAATTACTGTTTTCTGAATCGATAGCTCCAACAGGACAGTATTCTGCGCAAACTCCGCATTGCGTACACTCATTACTAATTGCTATAAAATCGACACTCCATAGCTTCGTAATTCCTCCATAGGGATAGTTGCCCGGTATATTTATATCAGAAAACTTTTCGACAGATGAAACAGATAGTAGTTTTTCCTTTATTTTACGTCCAAATAATTCTGCGTGATTTAAGTCACTTGCATCAGGACGGCCTTCGGCTGTTGGCGTTTCGGAACTAGAGAAGGAGTGTTCCCCAATATATGCTGCACAGGCGATCGGAATACATCCACGTTTTATTAAAATATCTTTAAGCTCGAGTAGTGCATCGCCATACATACGATTACCATAAACGACAACACATACAGCTGGCGTATTATGCGCTTTAATCGCATGTAGCCATTCAATTAACAGTGCCGGCACTCTTCCCATATAAACAGGCACTGCAACAACAAGTAATTCATTTTCCGATGTTTGTAGTTGTTGTTTTCTCGCATTTGGTTTGGCAATATCTATTAGTTCCACAGTGCTTTGATTGATTCCGCGCGCAATACCTTGAATAATCGCTTTTGTTGTCCCCGTAGGTGAAAAACAAACCAGTTGTAGTGATTGTATTTTCATTAGATGGCCTCCATTATCTTTATTTTGTTTACCTTAGATGTCTTACTAGAATAATAATAATACAAGTCTTATAATGGTAATAGGAGCGAATTTATACTGGTATAAATTATAATAGACAGGATTGATGATGAGTTTGAATAATGAGAAACATCGATATAAAGAACTATCCGATTTTTTAAAAACGCGAAGAGCAAAAATTTTACCATCGCAAGTAGGACTTTTGCCAGGAGTGCGTCGGCGTACTCCTGGCTTGAGAAGAGAGGAAGTTGCACAGTTAGCTGGTATTGGCGTAACTTGGTATACATGGCTTGAACAAGGAAGACCTATTCATGTTTCAACTCAAGTAATTGAAAGCCTAGCAAAAGTTTTATTGCTTGATAGGCAAGAACGCATTCATCTTTACCTTTTAGCCAACCAGCCGATTCCAGTAGATATACCGGGATATCAAGGAACAGTAAGTCCGATCCTTCAACATGTATTGGATAGTTTAATATTATGCCCGTCTTTTATCATGGATCAGCGATGGAACGTTATTGCTTGGAACAAAGCAGCTTGCTTAGTCATTGGTGATTTCAGTGAAATGAACGTTCGGGAAAGAAATGTAGTTTGGGCGATGTTCACAGATAATGAATATAAAAAGTTATTTGTCGACTGGAATCTGCATGCCAAGAGTCTGCTTGCTCGATTTCGTTCAACGTGTGGGCAATTTATCGAAGATTCTTGTCTTGCTCAATTTATTGATGATCTTAAAATGCAAAGCATAGAATTTAATTTATGGTGGTCTTTACATGAAATTCAAAGTAATGGTGAAATTTACAAGCAATTGAACCATCCTGTTGCGGGAATATTAAATTTTGAAATTAGTAATTTTGATGTTTCTGACAATTCTGGCTTAAAATTGATTGTACATGTACCTTTACAAGAAACAGATACTGCTACAAAAATCAAATCATTGTTGGATGAGTAAAAAAATTTACAAATAAAAATTGGCTAATAAGCACAACCATCCTTATACCTGAACTTAAACCAGTACAAGAAAGAGTACTACCTGAAACGTGGCTTATTCATAGTGTTACATATATAGTTTGAGAAAGGCTTGTTTGCTACTTATTTTTTTAAAGAATAATTGTGGATAAGGCATTGACTTTAATTAGCTGGTCTTTGACAATCAAAGGAAATGACTTACTTACTAAACCAACAGTTATTTTTATTGAGAGATTGTTATTGCAGGTTTGAGATGCTATAATAAATGTAATAAGCTGGGAATAGGTAGCTAGGGTTCCGCCTATACAAAGGGTCAGCGACCGAGCGCTACATACCTGTCTACCTTCTAGATAGGGGCACCTATTGGCACAAAAAGCCCGAGGGGGATAGCTTGGTGTATTTCGTATACGCCGAGATATCTTCTGTGGGCTTTTAATGTTTTGAAAGGGAGTGTTACGTATACTTGCCGAACAATATGATGTTTTTTTAATTGACATTGACGGTGTAATTTATAATGGGGGTGAGCTTTTACCAGGAAGTATGGAAGGAATAGAAAAACTGCGTGCGCTAGGGAAAAAAGTTTATTTTGTTACAAATGATCCTCGCTTTTTGCGTCAAGAGTTGTGTATTCAATTGTCGCTTTTGGGAATAAAAGCCAGTACAGAAGAATGTATTACGACTGGTTGGGCTACAGCGCATTATCTTGCTCAACACGCTATTGATAAAGTTTATGTAATTGGTACAAAAAGTTTAAAGGCTGAAATTCGCAGTCTTGGGATCAAAGTAACAGATCAAGGTGACTGTCAGGCAGTGGTAATTGGCTATGACGAAAACACTACTTTTCGCCAAGTTCAACAGGCAGTAAAATATATTGAAACAGGAGCACAGTTTATTGCGACGAACGATGATAGGTCTTTTCCAGGCCCAGAGGGACGTTGTGTTGCAACAGGAGCAATTGTGGGAGCTGTACAAATTACAAGTCGACAGCAGCCCATCATTATTGGTAAGCCATACCCCCATATATTCAGCCTGGCACTAAAAAATGTTGATCGCAATGCGAGAATAGTGATGGTTGGCGATAGTTCAGATATTGATATTCTAGGGGCTCATCAATTTGGACTGGATGGAATTTTAGTGCAGGGTGAGCAACTTTCTTATCCATCAAAACACGATTATCGCAATCCTGAAGCTATGATTTCTAATTTGTCGTCTCTGTTTGATCCTAATATTGTCGCCTCGTGTTGGAAGTATCCTGGCTTTCCGTGGCCAGACAGTATAGAAGCTGGTGTTGCAGCAGTCATCTTCAACGAATTTTGTCAGGTTCTTTTGGTTAAACGCGAAGATAATGGGTTATGGGGATTGCCATCAGGACATGTTGAGGCAGGGGAGACTGTTGAGGAGGCAGTTATTCGGGAATTGAGAGAAGAAACAGGATTGACCATAGCCGTTCAAAAGCTGATAGGGGTATATTCAGATCCCGTTTCACAAGTTTTTGCATACCCATCTGGGAAAACAACTCACTTTGTTACATTATGTTTTCTATGTAATATAACTGGTGGAAGAGTAAAAGTAGACTATCAGGAGATTGGGGATGCTAGTTTTTTTGATATTCAACAATTGCCTTCCAATCTTCTTACTATGCATCCTCAATGGCTTTCGGATGCTTTAGCGGACATAGAGTTATCATTTGTTCGATAGTTGAATTTTTCGCAAAACTAGTACCGCGTATACGTTGAAGTTGGTACAGGCTTACGCAACGGTTGGTACAACATCACGTACTGGATACCGTTGCATAAAATAGATAGGCTTATTGAAAACTATTGATATACTTGGTTTTAAAAATGTAGAGGACCAAATTTTGTCTGATGAAATATTGTCAAGGAAACAGGAAAATTGGTCATCTTTGCTGTAATAATAAGCTAATCATGGCCTTTTCTATTCCAGAACTTTGTTGGAAATGACTTCCGGAATAGATCTTCCTTTGATTCTAGCAGTGGTTTGAGTCAAGGACACGTCAGACCGTGGGAAAACCGTATACACACTGAAAGTAAAGCAATTGGTTATACTAACCAATCCTCATCCACAACCTTTTACATCATGGGAGAAAGTACTTAATGGATAAAACTATAGTTTTTAAATGTAATTCGGATACTGTTATTATTGTATTGCATGAAATCTATGGGGTTAATAAGCACATTAGAGAAATTTGCAAAATGCTGGCGGATGGGGAAAATGACGTAATCTGTCCGAACCTGCTATTGCCCGGTCAATCGTTTGGTCCAGAGGAAGAGGTTATTGCTTACAAAAATTTCATACAAAATATAGGGTTTAGCGTTGCACAACAACAGGTTGAAAAATTGTCATTGGAAATTCGAGATGATTATAAGTACCGCTTCATTATGGGTTATAGCATAGGAGCTACGTTAGCTTGGCTATGTAGTCAGCGGGAAGGTTTGTATAATGGAATAATTGGTTTCTACGGTTCGCGAATAAGGGATTATAAGGATATCGTTCCTAAGTGCCCTACTCTACTTTTCTTTCCGAGGCAGGAGGAGACTTTTGACATTAATAGCTTAACGCAAGAGCTATCAACCGGAGAAGATATTAGCATAGTACAAGTTAATGCATTACATGGCTTTGCTGATCCATGGTCCAGTAAATATTGCTCAGAGGCAAGTGCGAAAACAATTAGGAAAACTATTGATTTTATTAATAGACAAAGGCGATAATGATGCTTAGAGTACCTACAACCGGGGCTCTTTTCTTTTACCATAAAAATAAAACCTGGGTAAATAAACCCAGGCTTTGGAGGCTCGGTGATAGATTTGATGGTGATGGTAGGCTTTTAATCCAACGTACAATATAGCACCTATAACCAGGATTTTTAATAATGGTGAGTCGCCACAGTTGCATTCACGTTGATGCGAATGTCTATGATGATGACAGAACATTATTAATCACCTCCTAAACTAGTTTGCCGATTATCAAGAAAAAATCCGGAGGTGATTTCCCTATGGCGCAACAGGCAACCTATTCGGATACTCAATGGAAATATAACACTGCTGGACTTCACAGTCAGGGTAGAATTAAGCAAAGAATAAATACAACCGATGAAGAGGTAATGAAGCATTTGAACGAACTAGGAATTTGGGTATTAATGAATTTCAAAGCCTCGAAATAGGACAGAGAGACGATGCGCAATAAGAAAGATGAAGAGAATCAAGGGTGCTACAATAAGGCAATTAGCCGTATCTTAATCGGCGGAACATTAGCAGACAGAAGGATAAAGATAATTTAGGAATATGAAGCGGGCGTGATAAGTTTGTATCTCATTAATAAAGCGGAGAACACTATTCAAAAGGTAGAAGAAAAAACATTCAATGAATTGGGATTCAAAGAACGAGAACATTTGCAGGAATGGTTGGCGAAAAAGCCAGACGCTCTTGGCGAAGAGTTATTAATAATTCAAAAGGAATTCGATGGATTTTTTGATACGAGTGAACGACTTGATTTACTTGCTCTTGATAAGCTGGGAAATCTGGTAATTATCGAAAATAAACTTGATGACTCCGGCAAAAATGTTACGTGGCAAGCGCTAAAATATGCCGCATATTGCTCAACTTTATCCAAAAATCAAATTAAAGGGATCTTTCAGCAGTACCTTGAGAAATCAGGAAGTAGTGAGCAAGCAGAGAATAAATTAGTAGAGTTCTTCGATAATATGGATTACGAAGAAATTGCCTTAAATAAAGGCCAAACACAAAGAGTTATTCTCGTCGCAAGAAGTTTCCGAAAAGAAGTAACCTCAACTGTTCTTTGGCTAATGAATTATAAATTACGCGTACAGTGCTTTAAAGTTACACCATTTGCTCTAAATGACCAGCTATTCGTGAAATTTGACCAGATAATACCCTTGAAGGATACTGAAGAATATGTCATAAGCATGGCCGATAAAACCCAGGACGATATTAATTCCCAAGAGGAAACAAAGTCCCGATATAATATCCGCTATGAATTTTGGAAGTTGATGCTAAAGCAACTTAATGCTAAATCATCGATGTTTCAAAATGTTAGCCCATCAAGGGACAATTGGCTCCAAGCTGGTTCAGGTATTAGTGGCGTTAACTATCGTTTTGTTGTAACAAACACGTTCGCACGTGCAGAATTAAATATTCAAAGACCTGATCTTGGTGAAAACAAGTTCATTTATGATGAACTACTCAAGCACCGTAAAGAAGTTGAAGATGCTTTTGGAAGTGAACTTGTCTGGGAGCGGCTTGATGATATTAAAACTTCCCGGATTAAGTGGGAAAAAACAGGATTGAGCATTTTTGATAAAGACGATTGGCCAGATTCGTCAGAATTTATGATAGACGGAATGACACGATTAGGAAAGGCGTTTCACAATCCAATAAAAGAAGTAAATAAAATGTTAAAAGCAAAACAGGTATTATAGAATAAAGATACGATAATAATATAAAACCAAAATGGAATTGGCTGTTGGAAATTACATCTTTTAGTACACTTCCTGTTCTTTTGATTATTAGATCGTCAGCGCAAATTTCATCTTCTATTTAAGAACAATAGGACGTTCCTTTTTAGTCATAAAATATATAAAGTTCACAAACAAGGAACGTCCCTTGTTGTCCCATAACTATAAAATAAAGAGAAGGCGGTGGAAGTATGAATAACATAAACTGTACTGAAAAAGATTATGACGGGATCACATAGCAGCTAAAATGAGAGGAGTTTAATATAATGCTCAACAATCGTTTAAGTTCGGTAATGCTTAATCCAGAGGCGGTTTATCCAAAAAGAAATGATAAAACGATATGCTATCTCAAGAATATAATTAAAAACCCTAATATAATTATTGGCGACTTTACTTTTTATCATGACTTTAATAATCCTGAGAAGTTTGAGTCGCAGAATGTCTTGTATCATTATCCTATTAACAATGATAAGTTAATAATAGGTAAGTTTTGTTCTATTGCTTGTGGCACAAAATTTATTTTTAACGCTGCGAATCATACATTAAAGTCTTTTTCTACTTATCCATTCCCGCTTTTTTTAACAGAGCTAAAAGTAACTGAAGCATGGGATAATAAGGGAGATATTATAATAGGGAATGATGTATGGATAGGATTTGATGCAGTAATTATGTCCGGGGTACACATTGGTAATGGTGCCATTATAGGTACTAGAGCAGTTGTTACCAAAGATGTTCCCCCCTACACCATTGTTGGTGGAATACCCGCAAAAAGAATAAGAAAACGATTTGACGATACAGTGATAGAAATACTTCAAAAAACAAAATGGTGGGATTGGGAACCAGAAATAATAATAGAGAATATAGACGCAATTCAAAATGGGGATATAGAACGGTTAAAATCGATTATGGTAAAGCTTGAAACTAGCTGATTTGAATAAAACATGGTGATTTTTATTTGTCGTGTCATATTATAAAAATAACCTCTGTCAATGATTTGACGGAGGTTATTTTTTATATAAAGCTGCAAAACAGCCGTTTACGCAGTGTGAGCAAGAGGATACGATTAATACAGGATAAGTTAACATAATTAAAAGAAATTGCTTGCATGAAGCGGAACGTCAAACCAGTGACTCCAAGGTGTGGACTCTGCAAGAAACTGTACTCTTCGCAGGATGACGATGGCTCGGCTTATGTCTAAACTGTAGGCCAGCAAATAGTCGACCTATTTCAGTCGTTAAGCGACAACTAAAAAGACAATAGGGACGTTCCTTTTTAGTCAATGCACGGCAAATAGAAAATAAAAAATAAAGGATGTCTGCCGTTATATTTGCGGCAGCCATCCTTCGTAAGCGGGTTAAAATTAAGGCTTTTTCGCTATTGTTGTCTCATTCGGCAGCAGGAACCATACTGTAGTGCCGGCATCTGGGCTGCTTGTGATATGAAGGGGCTGGTTGTAGTCGAGCTCTAGGCGGCGACGAACATTGGCCAGGCCGATACCGACAGCACCCAACCGACTGTTTTGAATATCCTCCAGCCGTTCAGGGGTCATGCCGGCGCCGTCATCAGTTACGGTAATTTGGACGCCTTCCTCAACTGTTTCTATGTTGACGGTGACACAGCCGCCGTTACGTTTTTCACGGATGCCGTGCTTGACAGCATTTTCAACCAGAGGTTCGATTAATAGTGGTGAAATCGGATAGGTAAGTGGTGCATTGCAATAGATTTCATAGCGCAGTAAGTCACCAAAACGGGCTGTTTCGATTTTGAGGTAGGAGCGGATAGTGGTCAATTCCTCACCCAGTTCAATGAAATGTTTAATACTGCAATAGTGCAGGCGATTGCTGATGAAAAGGCTGAATTCGCCAAGCAGGTCATAGGCCTTACGAGGGTCGGTGATGCAAAAACCCATAATGGTGTTGAGGACGTTATAGAAGAAGTGTGGCTTAATCTGGCTTAAGAGGAGATCTCGCTCACTCTTGACAGCTAGTTTAAGGGATTTCTTCATCAGCAAGAGGGAGGAAACGCGGGCAAGTAGTTCCCGTTTGTTAAAGGGCTTAGCCAGGTAATCATTGGCTCCTATTTCAAGGGCCAGTACGATGTCGTCGGGTTTGTTCCGGACGGTTAGAATGAGCACAGGCAGTTCAAGTGGTGTAAAGCGTTTCCGAATATGCTGGCAGACTTCGTAGCCGGAGAGGTCAGGCAACATGAGGTCTAAGAGGACCAGGTCATAGTCCATCTTAGCGATTTCCTCGAGCGCCGAACGCCCGTTGATGGCTTTGGTAATTTGGTAGGGCTGCTGGCCCAGGTAATTTTCCAGAATGCTGAGGTTGACGGGCTCGTCGTCGACAATGAGGATGGCGGCCTGGGTGTCTGTTGTTCTTAGATGGTTGTCAGTGTTTTCAAGAGGCGTGTGCTGTTGAGCCGCCTCCCGAGCAGCTTGTCGGCTGCCGGCAGGCAGGGTGAAGGAAAAGACGGAGCCATCGTTCTCCTGGGATTTGACCCAAATAGTGCCACCCTGTAGTTCGACCAGTGTTTTGCTGATACTCAGCCCTAAGCCTGAGCCTTTATATTGGCCGTCCGTTTCTCCTTCGATCTGAATATATGGACTGAAGATGGCGGATAGTTGATCCTCGGGGATGCCCCGGCCGGTATCAGCAATATGAATCGTGACTTGATTGCCGCTTAACGTGGACGAGATGTGGATTTCTCCGGCGGGAGTGTACTTGACGGCGTTTTCAATTAGGTTGTGGAGGATTTGCTGCAGCTTGGTTTGGTCGCTATAAACAATAATAGAAGGATCGACGGCATTGATGAAGGTCAGATTTTTTTGGCCGGCCAATATCCGGCAGGTGGCGATGACTAGTTCGACGGTATCTTTGAGTTGAATGTTTTCGGGGTGCAGGATGATATCTCGATGTTTGAGTTTTAAGAAGTCCTGTATATCGGTTACTAGGTTGACCAAACGCCGGTTGATGGCCATGACGGTGTCAAGGGATTTGCGCTCTGGAGCGGAGAGGCGGGCGGCCGCGCTGTCTTTTATACTGTCCAGAAAGCCGTTGATGCCATGGATAGGGGTAAGAATTTCGTGGGTGACTTCG
>JAQWAQ010000038.1 GCA_028707635.1 Negativicutes bacterium | reverse complement strand
TGTTTTTTGAATTCTGGTGTAAAGGTTCGGCGTGCTTGTTTGGACATTGTAGATATCCACTCCTTAACTTGATAGGTTTATTCTACAAGCCCTTATTTTTTCTGTCCAACTTAGTGTAGCCGATCCACTGAGACTTACCATATCAGATGAGGTTAAAAATGCAATTGATCATAACAGACTCTTATTTGCTAATTTACCTTATGCTGCTACTATTTATTCTATTAGTAGCAGCAATACTTTTAACCAAACCATTGCTGCGATATAGTATTAAGCGAATGAGCAATGATGCGACAGCAAAACTGTTATCAGATAACTACGATAAAAATCTCGCCGAGCTGCTTCCATCGTTAAAACGCTTTTCAGCGATAAATTTGCTGGAACTGAGCTTGCGCGCCCAAAGCGGGAAGGTCATCACACGACCACTAGGTTCTCCCAAACATTTCTTTGGCTATGATCAACTCATGTTTTCGCCGCAGCAAATGACTAAACTATCTCTGCCGGAAAGCGCCTCCATTGATATGAGTGTAACGATCGGCTCTCGTGCGGAAAAACCACTGACCATAAAGATTCCGCTTATGATTGCCGGTATGGCATACGGTACAGGTCTTAGCAAGGAAGCAAAGCTGGCATTGGCGCAAGCCTCAAAGGCCCTGCAAACCGCTAATTGTTCCGGAGAAGGGCCCCTTTTGCCTGAGGAACCGAAGGAATCCGGAAAGTTTGTTTTACAGATCTGCTGCTGGTCATGGGGCGAGAGAACGAACGAGCAAATTGCTGCAGCTGATATGTTAGAGGTTAAGATGGGGCAAGGCGGAGATGTGGGAGCATCACGCATCGATGCTGCCGACATTGACGGCCACGCCCGCATCCTGGGAGGCTTAGCTCCCGGCGAACCGGCCATAGCCCTTACGGCTCCCCCAGGGGTTCAAAAACTTGAAGATTGGCCCGGCTTCATAAAAGATTTACGTCAACGAGCCAAGGGGATTCCCCTTGCCCTCAAAATCATGGCAACCGACCATCTCGAAGAAGAATTGTCTGTTGCCGTGGATTTAGGCTTTGACGCCATCGTGATTGATGGTTGTGAAGGCGGATCCCACGCGACCCCACCAATTAAACAAGATGATTTTGGAATACCAAGTTTATATGCTTTAATTCGGGCAAAGCGCTATTTGAAAAACAGTCAAATTAGTTTGATTATGGCTGGCGGATATTTTACACCAGGCCAATGCCTAAAAGCATTGGCGTTAGGGGCGGATGCCCTCTACCTGGGAACGGTTCCGCTTTTTTCCTTAACCCATGATCAAAGTACAAAAGCAATCCCCTGGGAACCGCCGACAACGCTGGTCTTTTATAATTCTCCAACCAAAACGCAGCTTGATATTAATCAAGCTGCGACAAGTGTAGCCAATGTGTTGGATTCTATGGTTTTAGAAATGGAAGAGGCCATGCGGGCCTTAGGAAAATCATCGTTAAAAGAGCTTAGCTCAGCTGACCTTATTTCGCTGGATTCAATCACGGCTGAAGTGACAGGAATAACACAGGCATATCGCTAAAAAAACACGAGGACAAGCACCTTGTTTTCACACCCTTCCATATTGATCATTAAAACGGACGATATCATCTTCACCCAAATAACTGCCGTTCTGCACTTCAATAATCTGCAGCGGCAACTTGCCGGGATTTTCAAGCCGGTGCTTGGTGGTTTGCGGCACAAAAACACTCTCATTCTCATGAACCATTTGTTCAACATCGCCGATAGTGACCTTTGCCGTACCACCTGTAACAATCCAATGTTCACTACGATGATAGTGCATCTGCAAGCTAAGAGTTTCCCCTGGATTAACGACAATCTTTTTCATCTTATAGCCTAGTCCAGAACCTAGCACTGTGTAGAAACCCCAAGGCCGATACACTGTCGTATGTTCATCTGCCTCTATCCTGCCCCGCAGCTTTAGTTCACATACTAAGTCTTTAACCTTCTGCGATTCTCCCTTTTTCGCAACAACGATAACATCATCCGTCTCGACTACCAAAACATCCTCAAGACCAATACCGGCAATAAGTCGGCTATGTCCCAACATCAGCGTATTGGAACATTCAAGCGGAATGCAATCACCTTTTACGGCATTACCATCTGAATCCTTATCCAATACATCATAGATCGCATCCCATGAGCCGATATCATTCCATTCTGCTGTAATCGGCAGCATCACCAATTCTCTCGATTTTTCAGCTATTGCATAATCAATTGAGATGCTAGGCATCTGGGTGAATTTTGCCGTCATCCCTTCTAAACCGCTTTCGGCCAACCCATAAACCTCTGGCTGATGTGCTCGTAATTCGCCCATCAAACACTGAATAGTAAAGGCAAACATACCCGAGTTCCAGTAGTAATTACCAGCAGCGAGATATTCCTCTGCTGTCTCTTTGTCCGGCTTCTCGCGGAAAGACTGAACAACAAAACCAACATCAAAAGCCTTCCCTGCTTGAATATAACCATAACCGGTTTCCGGATGATTCGGCTTTATGCCAAGAGTCACAATCTTGCCCAACTTGGCCAACCCTATCGCCTGACGCACATTTGTAGTAAAAGTCTCAACTGGACAGATAATGTGGTCAGACGGCGTCACATAGAGTATTTCATCAGGCTCACAGCCGAGCTGCTCCAGGCAGTATGTTGCTGCAAATGCAACCGCCGGAGCCGTATTGCGCCCTACTGGTTCCAAAAGAATATGAGCTTCCTGGGTCTTAGCGGCAAGAAGTTCTGTTCGAACAAGATGAACATATTCTTGATTGGTCACCACTACCATGTCAGAGGGCTTAACCAAAGGCAGAAACCGAACAATCGTCTGGGCGAGCAACGATCTTTCGCCATTTAGCTTTAAAAACTGTTTGGGGAACAGTTTTCGGGAAAGAGGAAACAAACGACTTCCTCCACCGCCGGCGAGAATAATGACTTTCATGGAATGATCACTTTCCCTTTTATATTAACTCCACCTGTTCTACCTCACTATTCTCGATTATATTGTCGACATGAAGGTAATATGACATTTTTCCAATTAGGCCAATTAGGCGGATGAGAAAGTCCCAAGCCTCCTTAAAAGGCTTGGGACTTTCTTCTAAATACTTTCTTTTACCCGCGGATGAAGAATATTGTTTTCTAAATGGATATGTTGGAACAAATCAGATTCAAGTTCCTCAATTCTTTTATACGTGAGTTTGTAAGAAGTACAAGCATCTTCTGGAGGAGTAAAGCCGCCTGTAATTGCTCGGAGTTCTTTTATGATATCTCCGGCTGCTTCATGTTCGTTTTCAATGGTTTGAATTAACTGTTTCAGCTGCTCAGCATGCTTGTGATCAGAGTCCTGTTCATATTGCTTAATCAATGGAAACAAGATTGTCTCCTCTGTAATTAAATGCTCTTCCAATTCGGTTCGCAAGACGTTAAACAACTTATGAACTTTGCCCAGTTCTTGATGCCTGCCGCCATGAACCCGCAAAATTTTGAGCGTTAATTCGCTAATGCCCGGCAAGTTTGCATCAAGATATTTGTGGTGGGTTACAACGATATAGTCTACGAGATCTGCCAGTGATGCTTGAAGCCAATTATTGCTTACTACGGCATTTAATTGCTGATATTCGTTATAGGCACTGTTTAATTGCTGTAAAACTTCGTCCGCGTCTAGTTTTTGCTCTGTCAAAGCAATATCTAACGGTCTGTCGCCGCCACAGCAGAAATCAATCTGATATTTCTTAAAGATCTCAGCAGCCTTAGGAAACTCTACAACAATAAACCCAATTTTGTCGTTTTTGGTAAACATAATTGTCACCCTCTCCTTCTAACTTCTCGTTGCTTTTATGAGACATTCTCTATATCTGTATTATACCTGGTATTTTTCATAGAATATGTGATTCCCATCACTATAAACCACTAAAAAAGGAATACTATTACAGATCAAGTGAGTCATGCCGAACCATATCCAGGGACTTAGCCGCTATCAGACAAAATCTATTGAGGATGACATATGCAACTAATTATAACGAATTCCCAATTCTTGTTGCTCGCGCTTCTACTGCTGCTTTTTATCGTACTCATAGCAGTATTCTTGACGAAACCGCTTTTGCGGTATGTTATTAATCGAATCACTGATGATGCAACGTCAAAATTGCTGTCTGATGTATATGACCAAAATCTGGCCGAGTTGCTTCCGTCGTTAAAACGTTTTTCAGTCTTAAATTTGTTGGAATTGAGTTTACGTGCCGAAAGTGGAAAGATCATAGCACGGCCACTCGGCTCGCCTAAACATTATTTGGGCTATGATAACCTAATGTTTTCGCCCCGGCAAATGACTCAGTTGTCACTGCCTGAAAATGCCGAAATCGACATGAGCGTAACCCTCGGCCCCCAGGCTGCGAAACCACTTGTGATAAAAATTCCGCTTATGATTGCTGGTATGGCTTATGGTCTGGCCATGAGCGAAGAATCAAAGATTGCCTTGGCTAGAGCATCAAGAACAGTGCAAACTGCTACTAATTCGGGAGAAGGACCTTTTTTACCTGAGGAACCAGGGGAAGCCGGAAAGTTCATTTTGCAAATTGGTTGCTGGTCATGGGGTGAGCGAACAAACGAGCAAATTGCCTCCTCCGATATGTTAGAAGTTAAAATGGGACAAGGTGGAGACGTAGGGACATCACACATCGGGCCTACTGAAATTGAAGGCCGAGCGCGTATCCTGGGAGGCTTAGCTCCTGATGAACCGGCAATATCTTTTCCAGCACCTCCCGGGGTTCTAACTACCGATGATTGGCCTGCTTTCATGAAAAAATTGCGTCAAAGGGCCAATGGTATTCCTATAGCACTTAAAATTATGGCCACTGATCGCCTTGAAGAAGAGTTAGCTTTGGCGATAGATTTAGGCTTTGATGCCATCGTGATTGATGGTTGTGAGGGCGCAACCCACGCAGCACCCCCACTGAAACATGATGACTTTGGAATACCGAATTTATATGCTTTGGTTAGAGCAAAACGCTATTTAAAAAACAGTCAGATGAGTTTAATTATGGGTGGGGGGTATTTCACGCCAGGTCAGTGCCTTAAAGCTCTGGCTTTAGGGGCTGATGCCCTCTATCTAGGAACGGTTCCACTTTTCGCCTTAACCCATAATCAAGTCACAAAAGTGATCCCGTGGGAACCGCCGACAACCCTGGTCTATTATAATTCTCCAACCAAAACGCAGCTTGACATCGATCAAGCTGCGACAAGTGTAGCTAATGTGCTGACATCTATGGTTTTAGAAATGGAAGAAGCCATGCGGGCCTTAGGAAAATCATCGTTAAAAGAGCTTAGCCCAGATGACCTTGTTGCGCTGGATTCAATTACGGCTGAAATTACAGGCGTAAAAAAAGCGTTCGGCGTAAGCCCTAGTACCTCACCAGAGAACGCCGAACAAAAACAATGCCTGGAATCACTTGAGCAATTTAACCTGTTATTGCTGTATTCCCGGCGTTTAGTCAAACTTATGGAGACTGTTTTAATGGAGCTATGTTTTAGTAATGATCTCTCCCGCATCCGCCAATTAGCAACCGAATTCGATACGCTCATCAAACAAAAGGATAAGTGGGTCAAGACTCCTTAACCCAGTACGCCCCTACTATTCTTTTTTCTTCTGTCTGAATAGTTTTCTTATACCTGCCAACAGTTCTCTTTGACTTTTAACTTTATAAAGCAACTTCTCTATTTCCTTGTTTTTACTCGTCATTTCTCGCATTTTCAGCCGGAGGCAATTTAATTTCTGCACTTCACGGTTATTTGTTTGGCTTCCGGCTGCAAAAAATACTTCTCGATAATGCCAGGCATTTTTCACAATAACCCAAGCCAATACCGAACTACCTAGCGAAAAAACAAACCCGCCAAGCACTCGAATGATAAGATAAGGCCGGATTAGGGCATTAACTTCTGTAATAGATAATCCTTCCAAACCCAATAAATATGCCTGCAGCCAACCTGCCACTAGAAGTGCCAGACTCATAATAATAAGCCCACTATTTAAGACCGCAACAGCTAGCCAGCATAACAAATAGTCACGATGTTTCAATTGGAATCCAGTAAAAAAAATGTAAAAACATATAGCTAAAACTAAGAATCCGAACACACCAAATAAGGCAAGATGCGAATGAGCTGATACAATATAGGTTCCATGCGTATAACGGTTTATGTTCGGATAAGACATAATCAGCCCTAGCATACTCGCCCCAAAAATATGATAGAACACACTTGATGCAACAAGAGCCATCGTAATCTTCTCACGAGGTAATAAGCGTGAAAAATATTCTGTATTCATTGTTTTGATTACACTTAACAGCAACAAAAGAACAGGAACCGCCTGGATAGCACTAAAAATTCCACCAATCCATAACCATATACTCGGTACGCCAATCCAATAATAATGGTGGCCTGTAGCTAAAATTCCCGCTCCGGCGATCAACATCATGTCAAGATAAATGATTTTTTCAAGCGTCTGTCTTTTCACACCTGTAGCTGCAATCAGCAGTGCAGACATTAAGCCTGCCCCGATTAATTCCATACTCATTTCTTCCCACAAATGAATGTACCAAAATTTAAAGATCTCTTCGATAGTGGGATGAGCATAAGATAGTATATTGGGTAAATAAAAAACAATCAGGCTCAAACAACCTGAAATAATCCCCACTAATGTTCCGCGGGTCTTGGGAACACTGCAGCTCATATACGTACGCACAAGATTATAAAACAAGACCAGACAACCTACCAGCACGGCAAGCTTGAGAGGCTGCGCTGCCTCCAAGTATTCCCTGCCGTCATTAAAACCAAGCAATAAGGACCCCAGAATTACAATCAGCGTCAGAATCAAGAACCAAAAGCTAATATTGATCAGTTTTGTGCTATAAATCTCCCGTTCAGCTTCTTGACTGAAAAAGTAATAAACACCACCGGTTATGCCCAATAGAATCCATAGCACACTAATATTTAAGTGAAAGGATCTTCCTGCTGTATACTGGATTGGACTGGGAACATCAAGAAAAACCATTTCTAAAGCTCCGCCTAGCGAAACTAACCCTTGTATGCCAAAGAAGACAAACGTCGCCGCGGCAAATTTATAACATAGTTTCTGCGATTGAAAATTTGCAGTAATTTGCTTCATTTTTATTACTTTCCTTGTGGAGGCCAATTGAACGTTTTTATTGAGTTAATAAATTGAAGATAAGCACTGACTTGCTCAGCTTCCTCTGTTGTCAACTGTTGATGCCGTTTATGCTTCGCTCCACTAAGCAATGGCCCAGCGGACAAATAATCCGTAATTCTTTGATAACCATATTTATCATAAACCTTGGTCAAATCACCGCCCCAGTAGCCCCCATTTCCGAATACAGTATGACATTCGATACAGGCCTTACGCTGGAAAATTTGCTTTCCCTGAATGGCTTCGATTGGAATAGACTGTGTATTGACATTACTGATTGATTTATAAATTAAAAACCCAAAACCACTACTCGCTAAAATTATAATAACGCAATATACCTGCAGCTTCTGGCGCATACTACCTCCGGCCCAAACCATATACTGCTATTTTCTCCAATTCAGTCTCACTTTATCCGATGACCATTCAAGGAAAAGACGGCCAGTTTCACCCCCCGAGGGGGAACTGGCCGTCTTTAGTCATTTCTCACTTAATATTTGTCTGTAAAAAGAAATGAATACGCGTTTTATCATGTTCCTTAGAGGAATCCAGAGGAATCCCTACAACAATTTTGCCAAAAAAATCAGGAGAGCCATTATAAATCATACCTAAGCCTGTACTTGTAAGATAATCATGACTTTGCCCACCATCATGATAGGAATTATAGGTATTGCCATGATCAAGAAAGACCAGCCCTTTTATTTTTTTAGAGTCTTGTAAGGGAAAATCATACTCTACACCGACGTAATAACCTTGGTCACCACTTAACATTCCCTCGGTATAGCCTTTTACTGATGACATGCCACCAAGGGAAATTTGTTCAGAAGATGGCACTTCGCTGCTATCTGTAAGTTGGCCGGATAGCCGCCAGATTAGACTTCGGTCATTTGCCAAGGCCTGCTGACGGATGGCCGACAGATTAAATCGCCAAAAATCTTTGTTGTTATAAACATCCTTCTTGGTAGCTGATATGCTGGTAAGGCTGTACTGACTATACCATACTCCTTTGGTATCAAGGGTGCGAATATTGGTGCCGATTGTTGCCGTTTTCACTTTTGAATCAAGTAAGGTATTCCCAAAGAAATCAGTACTCGAATCCTTCCAATGCAATTCGGCATAGCCTTCCACTTTCAGTTTTGTCCCAACAATGAACGGATGACTTATACTAACACCCAAATCAGAAGAGTCAGCGGTAATATCCATGCTTTCAAAGGGGCCGGATATAATATCCACTTGATTCTTGCTATAACTCATACCAAGCCGGGTACCACGGTTATCCACTGGAACAGTATAGGATACTGACCCAGCCATCGTTCCCTTAGTCCAGGTCGGATTAATGACTAAAGATTCCCGGTTGCCAAACAAACTATTGTTTGATATGACCATACCGATGCGGTAAAGGCCGCTTTCTCCGCTTCCCGCATTATCAGTAAACATCGTTGTCTCCCATGGTGCAGGCTCTTTCAAGAGCAATATACAATCAGTTGTGCCGACTTCTTTACCTGGCCGAAGCTCTGCTCGCATCGCCACATCATTAGTATTGTTAAAATAAAAGATATCTTTTTGCAGTTGATCCAATTTAACTAAATCACCGCTGTTCAACGAGATTCTTTCTTTAATATAAGAACTTTTTGTATGCTGGTTACCTTCGATTATAAAATTGCCGAATCGACCTTCCACTAATTGAATTTTTACCACTCCATTTTCAATCTTTTGAGGAGGTAAAATCGCCTTAGCGGTAATATAGCTTTTGGCTTTGTAGAGCGCATTAATCTCGGCTACGGCTTTATATAAATCACTAAGACCCAGTTCGCGCCCTTCATATTTTCTTGTTATCGTTTTAAGTTCTTCTTCTGTCAAAATCTCTGATTGGTTGAGTGTAATTCTACTAACAGCAATCCGAATCCCCTCTTGCTGCTTTTCCTGTTCAGATTCGGTCTTGTTTACGACATTATCCTTATCGGGTACAGTTTTTTCCTGATGCAATTCTTTTTCTTTTTTATAATATTCGCCTATGTCAGCCGACCGTTTTAAATCATAGCTTGCATCGGGAATATCAGTAGGGATTGGTACAGCCTGGCATGTGCTGCTAAAGTATAATCCTACCAGCACTAACAGCAGTGTCTTCTTCAGCATTTTCATCTCGTCCTTTCTAAGCTCAACTATCGTTGAAGCCCGTAAGGGCAGGCACCCGGCGCTTTTATACCGGATGCCGCTCATCACGTTATTTAGAAGTTTCCGCTTAGCCTTGCTCCTGATTTGACTCTTCCTCATTACCAGGCATGTTTCCTTCATTCTGAAAATTCATCAGTTGCGTGATATCAACCGTGTTTGCTAAATTCGTATTGTTTGGCATTCCACCTCCGCTACTCATCGGCGGACTTCCTGCTACACGGAATTCGGGCACTCCTGTTTGGTTTCCTACTTTAAGCACCTTATCTGTTACGTCAACAGCAGTGTCACTGGTTGCAGACCCGTTTATCCTGATGCCGCTTTGCGAATTGACCACGGTGGTATTTGTCGAGATGGCTTTTCCGTCCATTAATAAATCATAACGGGTAGCAAGCGGCCGCAGCAGAACATCACTGCCAAACAAAGTAAGCGGCGGATTATTATCGGCTACAACTTTATAGTAATTACTTATAATCTCCGCTCTAGTACCGGTAAGTGTGTTATATAGAGCAATTTTATCAGTCTGACCATTAATCACAGCCTGATTGGCTGAGAAGTTGTTGAATTGGACGCCCGGTACTGAAGTCACATTTACGGCAACAGAATCAGCCATAACCTTGCTGCCGCCACTGATCGCCATTTGCAGCGGTGCTGCACCAGTATGAACAACATGACTCAAAATTACATTGTCGGCGGTGGCAGTCAGACTCTTGCTGACACTAATATCACCAATACTCAGTATCCCTCCAGGTGCCGTCAAAGCAAAGTTTAACGTTCCTCCGGTCATCCTATTTATGAAAGTACCACCTTGGGCGGCTATATCAATAATGTCGGCGGCCGTAACTGAATTCCCGGTAACACTGCCACCCGAAACCAGCGTGATAGAACCATTCTGGCTCAGCATAGTGTCAGTAGTAAAATTGCCGCTAAAATTGCCATTGATGTCGCCCGCTGCGCTAACTGTCCTAGCTTCCGCTTTGCCATTGGCTACCAGCAAGTCGATGGCGCCGTTGCTGCTTGTCAAAGTATCGGTTATCAAATCACCGCTGCGGACTTCCATTGCGATATCACCAAAAGCAGTGAGTGCAGGAATAAACTGGCCGGTCAGTGAGGTAACGAGGCGATTGCCCTTTTCACCAATGCTGCCGTCGATGCCTGTAGTCAAAACGATATTTTTACCCTGCAGATTAACACCATTATTGCCATTGCGATTGAGGATTGAACGGTCGACAGCAATATTGATGTCGCCAGTAGCCGCCGTAATGCTGTTGACGTTCAAATCGCCGCTGGTCTCAGTCAAGTAGATCCCCCCCTCAGCCGCCGCCGTCACCGTACCGGCGGAAGCGTTAGAAGAATCAATATATAGGCGGTGAGCCGCTGTCCCAATTCCACCATTTTGCGCAGTCAATGTGATGCCTTGCGCTGTCACGTTGGTAGCACTGGCGCTGGCAGCAGCGTTGGCAATCGCACCTGATGCTGTCACGGTAACATTTCCACCATTCGCCTTAACGACGCCTAGATTTGCATCTCCGGCTGCCACAGTCAAATTGACATCGCCCAATCCGGCCGTCACATCACTGGTATTCAGGTTCCCGGATAGTTGTGACAGATATATGCCCTTGCCGGCGGTTGCCGTAACAACTCCGGCATTGGCGGCTTGAATGCCCAATGATTTACCAGCACTGCCGATCGATCCTTGTGTCGCCAGCAATGCAATATTGTTTGCAGTGATCCTCTGCGCGGCAGGATTACTTCCTTTGATGGAAATTGAATCTCCAGTGCTGATAGTCACATCCAGTGCCGCAGTAATTCCGTCTTGGTCCAAAGCGATGCTGCTGCCGCCATTCAGTCCGACACTGCCAGTATGGGATATGATTTTACTGACAGTCAGATCCCGTTTGGGACTGCCGATATAAATATCACCGTTCGCGTCTGCAATCAGTTCGCCGGTGGCGTCCAAGCCTACCTTCAGGTAATTGCCGCTGCTGCCGATTGAACCGTTGTTGGCAGTGAGCGTCACGGATTCAGCGCGGATATTCTGATCCGGGGATGTCGAATTGATGATATTTCCGCCTGTCGTTAGATCAGCATGGTACACAGCGTAAACCGTATCCAGATTCAAGCTGCCGATCGGAGATGTAAGATAGATGTCGCCGCCTGATCTGGCCGTTAGAACCCCGCTGCCAAGCCCAATTAATAACGGATTAATCACAGCACTAGAGTCGGTTATTTTGCCAATACTGTTCTGTGCTGCTTCCAGAATAGTGTCCTTGCCAATGATATTGACCGTACCGGTTGGCGCGGCATTGACAATACCGTGACGACTCTTGATGCGAACATCGCCACCGGCCGTAACTTGATTGATATTAATAGTCCCCTCAGACCCCAAATAGACATTACCGGCAGCCGCAGTAGCAGTAACCATACCGCCTGACTCAACATTTACATCTTCCCGAGAAATGATTTTAATCTCTTTGTCCGATACCACAGAAACATCTTTGGTTTCGGCGCTCATTATTGCTAGCTTTTCATCGCTGTTTAAATCTGACCATGTCCGCCCATTGATATTAATCGCCACTTCGGACCCATCGCTGCCGATTGAGCCATTATTTGCCGTCAGAACAACATTGCGACCTGAAACATTGGGTGCTTCCACAGTAATGCGGGTATCGGACGTTTCCTTCATCAGCCCAACACTAAGGGAATTCGTCAACTGGGCTTCGGTCCAGGACGAACCAGCCACCAGTGAATTCCATTCTGCAAATTGCAGCGCATCATAGCCTTCATACAAAGTTTTGCCAGAAGAATCTGTAGGTTTAACCACTGCGTATTGCCAATTATTGTTATAACTGGTACTAATAGCACCATAGCCACTATTAAGGGTCTGATACTGAGTAGTCATTTGTGTTTCACGCTGGCTAATTTGGGCGTCGGTCCAGCCGAGGTTATTCTTATAGTAAGCTTTTTCGTCCGCCGAGAACGCAATTTTCTGATCGCCGGAATAAGGCAGCACATTTCCGCTGGCATCAGTAAACCTCTGGCGATATTGCCAATAGGTCTTATACTCCTGTGTCTTCTGCGCTTCGTAAGCCGCCAAAGTGTTGGCTGCGCTGTCCTGCGCTGCCTGTCCGGTAAGCTGCATATCATCCCACAGCGCCAGAAGCTGAGCTTTGGTACGGTCATTTTGCGTCTGGGTCGCATTGTTATCAAGAATGCTCCCATTGACAGCAGTAATCACGACATCGCCGGCATTGGAAAGCGCCTGGGTAAGATAGAGATCACCGTCAGTCTGAGTAATATAAATGCTGTCTCCCGCAGTAGCGTCCAACCCGCCGCCGGCAGAAGAACCCGCCCGGATTTTCACCGAATTCTCTGCAGAGCCGAGCATTCCATGGGTGGCAGTAAGCTGAATAAGATTCCCCTCAATCAGGGAAGCATCATCCACCCCATACAAATTATTCTCAGCGCCGAGGTAGACATTACCGCTGGTACTGATTTTGTCAAAGGCGACGTCCCCCTGCAGTCCTTTAATACTGATATCGCCGCTAGTGCTATTGGCTGTCAGCTTACCGCCTGTAAGCATGGTCACATTCACCGGCGTGGCAACGGTGCCAATTCCGGTTTCTGCTTGCAGCTTGAGGTTTTGCACCGTGATGCCGTCTGCTGTGGCAGTTCTGGTAATCGCTCCGTTGCTGCTGGTAATATTGGTCGCTCCTGTTTTGTTCGTAATCCCGCCATTTAAATTTACGCTGCCGACTGAATTAACGTTCACAGCACCGGTATTTGACCCCAGCCAGGAAATTTTGACCGGATTTGCTGCATATACATTGTATTCATTCACAGTCACAGCCTTAAGACTCCGCTGATCCGTCCAGGTTTCTTTCCTATAAAGCACATATTCGTCTTTATCATAGGAACCAGCGACTTGTGACCAGCCAGCAGTCTCGGACGCATTGTGAGAGCGATTGAGAATGAACTTGTCTGTACTGCCAGAAATCACCCGGACAACGTCATCATCCACCACTTTTGTCGTCGTGGCCAAATCAATAGGATCATCATAATCCCTGTCGGTTCCGCCGGAGATCCCGAAATAGTGTTTTTCAGTACAGTCACGCTGCTGATTCCAGGTGTCCGTCTTGACTACTGTCCAGGAGTAATACTGATTGGCCAGCGGCGAATAGACGGCATTAGCGGCTGTATAATTATAATTGGTATCAGGTGTACTCAAATTAAGTACATGGCTTGCGTTGTCGTTGGTGTAAACGTTGGTGGCATTCCCCAACTTTTTATAAACTGTCACCAACGCAGCTCCATTGTCTGATGTCCTTTTTGCAGTGTCGGTGATCTTGATAGTTCCCTGGACGCCGCTACCAGTACTTAAAGTGTTGATTTGAAGCGGGCTTGTGCTATTGTTTGTAATGGAAATAGTACCATATCCATCCATAGCCTTCAGTTCGCCGTAGCCGGTATTGAGAATATGCCCGTATAACTCCATATAACCACCCATCACAGATGTGGCTTCAGCTTCGAGGTAGCCGCCATTGGCGGCATTATAATATATCGCAATATTTCCAAGGTCACTCGTCGAAGCAGTCGTAACCAGTACCTTCGGCAAGCCGGTTGCCTTGGCCAATTCCACAGCTTCCTGGGTGACCGTCGCCGCATGATTGGCGATACCGCTCTGAATAACACCATTGATATTCAAATATTCACCGCTGACAAAGATATTATTGCCAGCAAGATACGCTGTGTCACTGCTAACGTCGGTAATACCAAGCTCAGCTAGGGATTTTGTCCCGGAGCTATATGATGTACCACGCGCTGTTGCTGTATCAGCAACATGTTTCCACTGCTGCTTGATATCGCCGCTGACATCCCGTATACCTTCCTTGTAACCAATGGTGATGTCCTTGCCTGCTGACAAGCTAATTGTATCACCGACAACCGCGACTCCGTCTTTGACTACAATGCTGCCGCGCAGACTGGTAATGCCTATCGTGCCAGTCAAGTTAGTGATATTGTTGTCAATATAGATGTCGGGTGCCATTTCGCTGCCCATCGGAATATAGGTATTGGTCACACTGACCGCCGGCAAGGCCGAATTGGCACTGGTAAGCAATGTGCCATTAAAGCTGCCACTGCTTCCAAAACTGCGGCTGTTGATACCGCTCGTATTAATTACGTTGGCATTATTGAAGTACAAATGTCCGCCTGCTTCATTAAGGACGGTTAGCGCACTCGTCCGCAGGAAACTTGGACTGTTATTGACAATGCTAATCAGCACATCACCAGGCGCCTGGAGCTTACCCGATCCTGTCAGATAGTCGCCTGTCACATAAATATTGCCAGACTGAGCACGAATCTCATTATCAATATTGAGAACATTTACATCTGTGCTGGCAGCCCCTCCCTGAGCTGCCAGTTTAGTCTGCAGCATTGATATTTCAGCATTGTAGGCACCAATCAGGTTGGTTATCTTGGTCTCATCGACCGTGTTACTGCTGGTGACAGTCCCCAGAGCAGCAATCTTGGCATTAAGTGCTGCAATCTCTGATGTCAGACTTGTAAAATCATCGTCTGCTGCCATTTTTTTCGTTGTAGCTTCGGCTATTTGGCTGGTTAGGCTGGCAATGACAGCCTGATCTGGAGTCGATTTAGCCTTTTCGGCAGCAAGCTGTGCATTCAATGTGGTAATTGTTCCTTGGTATTGCCCTGACAGTGTTGTTGCATGACCTTGCTGTACTACTTTTGTCGCTACCTGTGCCGTCAGCGCATCATATTTCCCCTTTGTACCGGCTTCAACACCTGGTGCCAATATTCCATTTAAAGCAGCAATCATTTCCTGGAGTTTTGTAATCTGCGACTGCATGGTATTTGTCAAGTTTTCGTTTGATGAAGTCACTGTAATGTCTTTACTGGTATTGGCGGCATCCACTGTTCCGTCAGTTTTAATAGTGAGATACCGCTTATTTTCAATCCCGACATTGACTGTACCGTTGGCTTCGACGCCGGCGTTACCGCCGGAATAGGTTGATCCGCCATGAATCGCCAGGGAAACATCGCCGCCTCCAACCAGATTGCTAAAGAAGCTGCCGATTTCCTCCAAAACTTGTCGGTACAAATCGGTTCCAGTACCGGAACCAATCACGTTTGGTTTTCCTTTCTCGGTCAGCAAGTATACATCGCCTACGCTGGCCAATTGGGCGTTGTTGCCCAGGGTAATAATGTCATTTTGATAGACGTATCCATCAGCGTTGGGCTTGGTTTTGATAGGAAATGCGGTCTTGTTCCACAAATCCGTATAAGCGATAGCGGTAATTGCCGCTTGACCGGCGCTATTCGTCGCTGTGCCAGCTTGCAATGTTATGTCCCCGTCTGCCCGCATGGAAGTAAGATTACTCGCCGATTCGCCGCTTTTCAATGTTATCTTATTGTTCGCCTTCACAGTAGAAGCGGACTGCCCCTCTGCCGCACCGGCCCCGCCATAGGTTTTCACCGCAGTCTTGGTTTCAACGTCAGCTGTTAACACAGCCAACAACTTGATATTACCCACACTGTCCAGCGTAGCACCAGATCCAATATCGATTAGCGCATCATTCTGGGTGTTATTGATAGTCGATACGGCTTTGGCAATTTCAATGGCGCCGCCTGCATCTAGTCTCACTGAATCCTTGGCGATTACATCGTTCTTAGCCGTCAGGTTCAGGGAACCTGGCGAATACCGCAGCCCTGACATAGTAAGTGCTGCGCCGTCGCCGATAGTCACCTTAGTTGTATTGGCAATTGTTGTCTCGCTTTTTGCGGCCGAACCATTGACGATACCGCCGGAACCGGCCTGCACATCATAGTTTTCCCCGCTGGGAAGCTGCTTGCGCGTATGGTTAGCCGCCGTAATGTCAATGGCAGTAGCGTTCACCGCCGCATCCTCTCCCACCGACGCCAGCGTGGTGTAGTCAGCGGTATTTGCAGCATAGGCGCCGCTGCCACCAAGCGCTGCTGCCATTCTACTATCAGTCTGTGCTTCAAATTTCGCGGTATGATCTGCCGAGAGAGTAAAACCTTTCCCCAGAGTAACCGTTTCGTTTTTCGTAGACGTACTATTGCCGATGTAGCTCTGCATTGTTCCTTGGGTAGTAGTCTTGGCGGTTGCCGCTGATCCGGAAATCAGTCCGCCGGTACCCGAGGTGGCTTTGGCGTAGTTGTCATCCTGCCCGTTAGCAATAATATTGAGCGACCCACCGTTAACCGTCACCCCGTCGCCCATATAAGCACTGGTGTTGGAATTAGATGATGCCAGCGAATTATTCGCACCGGCTGCGACAATACCGCCAGTATTGGCAGTAGATTTAGCAACCTGTTTTGTATTATTTGTCGCCGTCACATTGACGCTGCCAAGTTGCGTTGCATCGTTAATGGTGCTGCCGTCCCCGATATAACTAATAACAGTGGCCGCATTATTGGCTTCGCTGCTCGTAGCATTCACACCAATGAGCCCACCGCCGGACGCGGCGGCATAAGCATAGCTTGAGTTGCCGCTGGACGGCAGCAGTAATTTGGCTTCCACATCGAGCAAAGGCCCGGTAATTGTATTGCTGTTTCCCACATGGGCGTCCACCGTAGAAGAATTATTGGCTTTGGCAAGCGATACACCAACTGCCAAGCCACCGGCGTTTACCCCCTTTGCGTCAGCTGATGCTTGGGAATAAGTAGTTGCCGCAATTTTCATGGCTGTCACCGCAGCCACTACGTCGCTCCCGGTATATGCCTTGTTGGAAGATGTCACAGCGGCGTTGGCAACAGAGCCGCTGCCAGCCGCAATACCGCCAGCCCCAGAAAGGCTATCAGCTTCAGCACTGTCATTACTAATTCCCTGCACGGTAAGACTGCCGGCATTAATTTGTTGAGCATTGACATAGGTCTCATTACTGCTGCCTACCGTGGCATCTGCCTGTACTCCGCCTGCAGCCAGTGCCGCATATGCATGGCCATTGGCCTCAGCATCACTCAAGCTGCTGGTTTTCGACTGAATCGTAATTCCGCCAGTTGCAGTCAACGTGGTATCGCCCAACACATAGGTGTCAACATCTGCTGAAGTATCTGCCAATGCTTTAGCACCATTGGCAGCCACGCCCAATGCTCCTGTTGCCGAAAAAGCTGTGGCCTCTGCCTTATTGTTTGTAAGCGCATTGATTCCAGCTGCATCATAATTGAACAGCGACTGTACAAGAATGTTCTGACCGGCAAGATGCGAACCAGCCCCGACATAAGTAGTCATCACCGGGTTGAGTTTAGCTGTAGCCATCGACAGTCCGACACCAGCCCCAGCAGCTCCGGTGATTCCGCTAGACTTAGCCTCCGCATCACCGTTTACCCTCGTTGTGACGGAGATGTCCCCGGTTGCAGTAATATCGGTACTGGCACCAATAGACGCGCTAACATGCGGATCATACAGCGACTGTGCAACCATACCGTTAGCAGCCAATTGATACCCAATACCTGCCGCCTCGGCAAAGCTTTTGGCCGACGGATTTGTTCCATTTTGCTTGGCCTGTGCCGTGACAGTAAGGTTCTTAGCCGTAATATCGTCATGATCACCAACCGACGCCGTCACAGTCGAAGTGACCTCGGCCATCGCAACAGCCGCGCCGACGCTAGCCCCCACTGAAGCGTTAAAGCCTTTAGCAGCAGCATCTGTTTGGGGAGTGACAGAAGCCGTCACTGTCACATCGTTTCCAAGCCCGTTTATTGTCACATAATTGCCGATTTGCGCTGCTGTGTCACCGCTGTCAGAAGCAAAAGCATCTGTGCTCAGACCGCTGCCCAAAATACCGCCCGACCCGGCTTGGGCTAATGCCGTCACATTGCCGCTCCGCTCGCTGTTCAAAGCCAATCCACCATTAACGATAGTTGCGGCCTTACTTACGTTGGCATCTCCCAACAGAGCCTTAGTATTACCTGATTTATTAGCATGAGCGACAACTACCCCTGCAGTTACTGCCCCTACCGTTAAACCAGTAGCCTCAGCATAAACGTCGCTGTCATCTGTTGCCTGGATAGTCGTCTTTTTAACTGTTCCGCTTGTCAGTGTCGTACCACTGGCAGTTTCGGCAGTAACATTATTACTAACATCAACTTCGGACACCGCTGCACCCAATCCAACCAAACCACCGCTGCCCTGATAACTTTTAACGCTGGCGGCGGCATCGCTACTGGAAAGCTTACCTACATTAGCCTCAATTAAAATATTTTCACCCGAGGTAATTTTCGCCGTATCCAGTACAGCAGCCTGAACATTATTATTAATATTCATCACACCGACAGAACCACCAACACCGACAGTTCCAGCGGCCACGCCACCCGTCAAAATACTTATTTTAGCCTTTTCCTGGGCAGTAATTTCAACCTCACCGCCAGCGTCAATGACCGAGTTACCGCTAACCACTGCTGATGTCCGGTAAGACAAACTGCCTGTGCTAAGTTTGCTGGTTACCGAGACTTTTCCTGCACTATTCACTGCTACCAATTCACTGTCAGTTATGCCTGCCGTACCACCATTAGCCGTCGAAGTGCTGACATTTGAGCTGCCCAGCCGATCACCGCTTGTCAGATTATTAACATTCGTCAAAGTGCCGCTATTATCTTTATCCAATTCACTGGATTTTACATCACCGGAAAGGGCCTTGCCCACAAGGGTAACGGCGGCCGTACCGCTGATCCCAGCAGTACCGCCTACCCCAACCGACACTGCCGTATTGGAAAGATTGCGCTCGGCTTCAGCCTCAACGGCGGTAGCACCAGTAGTGTGAACATCACTGTTATCAATATAGGCGGAAGTCGTATTGCCTACTTCGACCACTGACGCGCTGGCGCCAACCCCAACTCCGTTATAAGCTGCCCCTAATGCCCCGGCTGTATTGGTTACCGAGACACGATCTATCGCTTTCACCACTGCACTGGCTGCTTTATTTCCGGAGGTGCCTAAATGAGAACCTGTCACATAGGCCTGGGAGGTATTATTGACCAGACTAACCACCGCATTACCAGCCACGCCGGCTCCACCAGCGAGGGCACCGCTGACACCCCAACTATTGATTAGCGACGAATTGTCTGATTCGACATTAATAGCCCCTGCAGCATTGACAGTGGAATCATCAATGTGTGCCTTAGTAATACTACTGTCGCTGGTAACAGCATAAGTCCCGGATACGGCTACTGCGCCTGCTGTGATCCCCCCTGCCGCAATATAGAACTGACTGTCATGCTCGGCAGTCACCGAAACGTCTTGTGCATGTACAATGTCATTATCCAGATAGGCTTCTGTCGTACTGCCGAAAATTCCGATAGAACCAGTGCCAACAACGCCTACAACACCACCCGCACCACTGACCACTAAGGAGGACGCGCCCTGGGTAGATTCTGCATTAATCTCAATTCGATCCACAGCATTCAGCGCTTGACTATCCTTAACATAGGCAGTGGTACTATTATTAAATACATTGGTATCCAGTCCTATGCCAACCCCTGCTGCTCCAACGGCCAATGTTCCGACAAAACCATTGCTGTACGCAGCGTCCCCGGCAATGACGCTGACCGCCTGGGAACTAGAACCTGTGCCAGATATATTAATCCGAGCCGAATCAATATAAGCACTGGTGTTGCCCTCAAGCACACCAACATTGGTCGTACCAGCCACACCAGCATATAAACCACCAGCCACGTTCGCTACTAAATTTTCCACACTATGAGTCGCCGTGGCATTAACGGCCACGCCATTCACCATTTTCGTGTTTCGCTTGCTCTTTAAGTCAGTGCGACCATAAGTATCTAAAGCAAGCGCATCCGCCAGATCTACGCTGCCGGACAACGTACCGTCACTAATCGTTAATCCCGTCCCGTGGGCCAGCGCTGTCACTTTCGTCGTATCCCCGCTAATATAGGCCTCGGTATCACCACTGATCACGTTGACTGTCACGGAAGCACCCACACCCGCTGCTGCAACGCCAATCCCCACTGATCCAGCAAGATTGGTAATCACATCGTCGGTCTGGGCAATGACACCCACATTATTATTGGCTACCACCACAGCCCCGCTGTCAATATGAGCCTTGGTATTACTGCTAATATAATTGGTGGCAGTCGAACCAGCCACGCCAACATCAGCGCCGCCGCCCACCCCTACCGCTGCACTCTTAATCGTACCGCCGGCGATACTACTCACAAGGAGATCATCAACATCATACTCTGTGCCGCTCTTACTGCCATTCACATAAGCATCAGTTTCATTGCCGATATGGTTGACCGCAATCGCCAGACCAACACCAGCTGCCCCGGACACCGCCGCTCCGCCCGCCAAAGATTTAATTGTGCCTGTATTGTGCGAAGCCACTTTAACATTTGCAGCAGTCCCGGTAATTGCAGCAGAAGTAACGCCCGCTATTGTCCGGTTATTAACGGTATTGGCAGAAGATGAACCGGCGAAAGCAAGGTTTGCACCGCCGCTGCCGCTCACGGAAAGCGACTGGATTTCAGAAGTATTATCACCCTCCACCGTCAAATCATTACTGATATTCAGGCTTGAGTCTGTTACCGTAGCGCTGGCAAGATTGCTGATTGTATTCACGGCGACAGAAGCCCCTACACTTGCGCCGCCGGAAAAGGCTGCCGCACCAGCAATCGAGTTTATCTGTGCGTTATCCGATCCCTTGATAGCAGCCGAAGACCCTCCATTTAACGTAGATCTATCGAATTTGGCCAAGGTATCATTTTCAATCTGACTGACGGAAACAGATCCCGATAACCCGACATTCTGTCCGCCGCTTACTGCTGCTGACAAGGTGTTGATCGTTGCATCCTCCGCAGCTGTCAGTGCGAGACTGGCAGCATTGGTAATTGAAGAATCCTCGACAATGGCAGTATTCTTATTCGCAATATTATTGTAGGCAAAAGCTCCGCCTGCACCGGCTGTTCCACCGGAAGCTGCCAGACTGCCGGCGAGCGACTGAATTTTTGCTTTATCTTCGCTGCTAATCGTCACCGAATTAGTTCCGGCACCATTAGCATCGATGCTTGAATTATTTTTTACGGCTCCAATTGTTGTGTTCTCAATAAAATTAATGGTAACGGAGCCGGAAACAGCAGGCCCACCGGTAGATAAAGTACCAGCCGCCGCGATAGAATCAATCTCCGAAGTATTC
>JAQWAQ010000037.1 GCA_028707635.1 Negativicutes bacterium | reverse complement strand
TTAAGGATATAGAAAAGGCAACGAGCATTAGAACATTGTATCTAAGTTCAATTGAAGCGGATAATTATAGTGTTATTCCCGGCGAGGTCTATTTAAAGGGGTTTATTCGGAATTACGCCAATTGTTTAGGCTTAGATGCGAAGGAACTTCTTGAGTTATATCGTCAAACAAGCAATCTGACTGATTTAGAACCAGAAAAAACTAGTGACGATTGCGAGCGTACCGCTGTCACTCCTGTATCTGATCGTGTAGGTGGCAGCAGTAAAACAAATAAGTTAATCGTCGTTGGATTGGTAAGTGTTTTTTTGATTGGTATATTATCGTGGGCTATAGGTAACCGTAATAATCAGCCTCCACAGCAATTACCAGATCCGAAACCAGCGCCCACGTCGCCAGCGGTTCCTGTACCACAGAGTAGTCCAAATACGTTGGTACCTGAAAAGCCAGCGCCCCAATCTAAGCCAATTATGGTTACTGCCAAGTATACCGATTTATGCTGGACATTGGTTATAGCTGATGGTAAAGAAGTTTATGAAGGAACTCCCAAAATAGGAGAAACACTTCAGTGGGAAGCGCAGAGCAATTTATCTGTCCAGCTTGGAAATGCAAGTGGCGTTGAAATAATACATAATGGACAAGCAATCGGTAAAATGGGTGAAAAAGGTGAAGTTTTGAAGAAGACGTTTACTGCAGCCGCTAAACCATAAAAAGTCGTTTTAATTTAGGAGATAGTATGATGAACAAATTTTTACCTATATGCAAGCAGGATATGGAAGAACGCGGCTGGGACCAATTGGATTTTTTATTTATTAGCGGAGATGCCTATGTTGATCACCCGAGTTTCGGCCCTGCAATTATCTGTCGTCTGCTTGAGAAGCAGGGCTATAAAGTTGGGATAATAACCCAACCTGATTGGCGATCTACCGAAGATTTTAAAAAATTAGGCAAGCCACGGCTTGGTGTTTTGGTTTCGGCCGGAAATCTGGATTCCATGCTCAATAAATTTACTGCAGCTAAAAAATATCGTAGTACTGATAACTATTCACCTGGTGGGAAATCCGGGTGTCGTCCGGAAAGGGCTACTATTGTCTACTGTAATCGTATACGGGAAATATGGAAAAAAACTCCGCTCATTATTGGTGGAATTGAAGCGAGCTTACGGCGCTTTGCTCACTATGATTATTGGTCAGATAGTGTCCGTAAGTCGATTTTAATAGATAGCAGAGCTGATATTCTAATTTACGGAATGGGCGAAAGGCAAATCAAGGAAATTGCTGTGCAGTTGGATGAAGGCATTAAAGTATCTGATATAAACACGGTACAAGGAACCTGCTATACAACCAATTCGCTGGAAAGCTTGTGGGATTATATTGAAATCCCAAGCTATGATGATGTCGTGCGAAGCAAGCAAGACTTTGCTGCGGCCTTTAAAGTGCAATATTTAGAACAAGACCCTATACGGGGGAAAACGATAGTTCAAAAATATGGTGATCAATATGTAGTGCAAAATCGCCCAGCAATGCCTTTAGCAGTACAAGAAATGGACGAAGTATATGATTTGCCCTATGTTCGGACGTACCACCCTATCTACCAGCAGGCAGGCGGTGTTCCCGCAATTTCCGAAGTTAAATATAGTATAGTAAGTCATCGCGGTTGTTTCGGGGGCTGCTCATTTTGTGCAATTGGTTCACATCAAGGACGAATTATTCAAAGCCGTAGTGAAGATTCTATTTTGCGTGAAGCAATGCAATTTACAACCCAGCCTGATTTTAAAGGATACATCCATGATGTGGGAGGACCAACAGCCAACTTCCGCATTCCAGCGTGTCAACACCAGTCGGAGCGCGGAGCGTGTAAAGGACGTCATTGCCTATTTCCCGCACCATGCAAAAACCTTGATTCGAATCATAATGACTATTTGTCATTATTAAGGAAATTAAGGGCGTTACCTAGAGTGAAAAAGGTATTTGTAAGGTCAGGTTTACGTTATGATTATTTAATGGCTTCACCAAACTATGAAGAATTTTTGCAAGAATTATGTAATCATCATGTTAGTGGTCAGTTAAAGGTTGCTCCAGAGCATATTTCACCTAAAGTAATGAAATTGATGGGAAAACAAGGCAAGGATGTTTACGTGAAGTTTGCGAAGGCTTATAAACATGCAAATGAGGTTGTGGGTAAAGAACAATATTTAGTCCCTTACTTCATGTCCAGCCATCCTGGTGCGGGTTTGAAGGAAGCTATAGAGCTCGCGGAGTTTATTAGGGATATGAATTACCATCCTCAACAGGTTCAGGATTTCATTCCAAGTCCTGGCAGTTTATCAACATGCATGTATTACACAGAGATAAACCCGTTGACTGGTGAAAAAGTATATGTTGCGAAAGATCCGCGCGAGAAAAAACTGCAACGGGCCTTAATGCAGTTTCGTGATCCAAAGAATTATCAGTATGTCTATGAAGCTCTCACCAAAGCAAACCGCCGCGACTTGATTGGTTATGGTCCTAAATGTTTAATAAAGCCGCCACGGCACAATAATGAACCGTCGTTTTCTCCGGACGGCAATAAACAACGCAAATTATCGACTAACCGTAATAAAAGGAACATAAAAAAACGGGCTAGAAATTAGCCCGTTAACTAGTAATGCCTATTGCTTGTTTACATTCTTTACTTAATAAATACTTTACAATTAAGCCATGTGTGGCTATGATAAATACCCCACTAGCAATACTTTCAAATAATAGCATGATAACTCCTAGAATCAAACAAACACATGAAAAGACTATTTCGAAACTGCGGGCCCATCTTTTAAGTTTAAATAAACCGTAGGCTGGAATGCTGTATAAACAAACAGTAAATAAAGACAGCAAAGCAGCATCCATATCGTGTTTGATAAAATTATCATATAGGCCGAATAAGTTAAGAAAAGCAATAAGTGCCAGAAAAATGATAATAAGTAGAAGCCTAAAGGTGAGGTTAGGATTTAATTTAGACCAAAAGGACCATCCGAGGGGACGTTCATTCATGCTAAAACTCCTTTCACTTCAGATTAATATTACCATATAATTCCGCTTTGGAGAAGTTAAACTTGTAGAAATAAGCCATACATAAGTACGATCTTATCGGTTACACTAATAGCAAACTAACAGCGGGGGAAAGATGATGGAACATACTGAACCGTATTTGCAAGCTGCTTTACTATGTGAAGGTGTCACAACCGATGAGAAGGGCCGTCATAATATTTATAACGAGTTTAGCCAATGCACCATGGGATATTCACAACCTTTTACAGTATTGACAATTTGGCGCGGGGGAAATAATGATGATCATTCTTATACAGAACAGACCGAGATTGTTGCACCTGACGGACGTGTAGTTGCTAGCGGAGAAAATGGGCCATTTTCGCTACAGGATAGCACGTACCGGCAAGTCAACAGTATTATGCTTGAGAGTGTTGATTTTAACGCAGACGGAAACTATGAATTGCGAATAAGACTTAATGATGCCGACAATGCTGTCATATATGAGCACACTGATATTATATCAGTTATCTGAAACACGGGTCTAATTCCCGTGTTTTACTTATTGAAGGTAGGAATTTATTCTTGCATGGCGAACAAATAACAGGTATAGTATTATTTAGTTTTCTAAAAGGAGTAAACTATGCGACGTTACTTACCAATTTTGTTAATGTCTTTTTTTGTTTTAATTATAGTATTAGCGGGTAGTATTTATCTACCTGGTTATGCTGATGAAAAAAAAGCAGAAAACCTAAAGAATATTACTGTTTATACGACGTTACCTGTGGAACAGGTGGCAGTCTTATCACAAGAATATGAAAAAAACCAAACGATCCGGGTTAATATTGTTCCTTTAACGGAAAACGATTTAATATTAAAATTGCGATCAGAATCAATGCATCCGCAAGCTGATATTATTCTTGCAACAAAAACAGTTTTGGAGCAAGCTAAAAAGAATAAGCTGCTTGATCAGGTCAACTCTGAACAACTTGATATCATTCCAGTGCGATATAAGGAGGAAAATAATTACTGGTATGGGATTTGGTATGATCCTATCGTTTTAGCTGTAAATAAAGATCTTCAGAAAATATCTACCCAATTGCCAGTTACCTGGGATGATTTAATTAATGACAAACGATTAAGAATTGGAATAACCGACTTTTTAGCAGCAGAAGCCTCGGCAAACTTGTTCTATACTTTAACTTCAGTAAATGGAGAGACGCAGACGTTAGCTTTTCTCCAGAAGCTTCATCTGCAGGTTGTTCAGTATTCTAAATTCTTAGCAACTCCTGTTCGTATGGTAGGAATGGGCGAAGCCGATATTGCTATTGCTGTGCAAAGTGAAGTCACGCGCTATATTCATGATAGTTTTCCAGTAAAGATTGTATATCCTGCAGATGGAACAGCTTATTTGCTTACCGGTGTAGGGCTGGTCAGTGGTTCGTCGCATAAAACTGATTCAAAAGCATTCATGGACTGGTTAGTGCAGAATAATGCTCAAATTGTTTTAGAGAAAAACAAGTTCTATTATGTGCCTACAAATCCGGAACTACCCGGGTATAAAGACTTTAATCAAAAGAATGTAAAGCTTCTAGAAAATAAAGATATTGTAACAATAGAACAAAAACACCGGTTACTTGATAAATGGGTTCAGACCGTAAGAATAAGTTCAAAATAAAAGTATACTATAGGGGGAGAATTTTATGATTCAAGCCGGGTTTATTAGCCTTGGCTGTGCCAAAAATCTTGTTGATACAGAAATTATGTTGGGAGCACTTGCAGATAGAAAGATCCAGATTACCGATGACCCGCATCAAGCAGATATTCTTATTATTAATACCTGTACTTTTATTGATTCTGCCAAAGAGGAATCAATCTCCACAATACTACAAATGAGTGAGTTTAAGAAATCGGGTAAATGTCAAGGGATTATTGTTGCTGGTTGTCTTGGTCAGCGTTATCAACAAGAGTTGCTGGATGAGCTACCTGAAGTTGATGCTATTATTGGCACTGGTGCTTGGCATAGAATCGGTGAAGCAGTTGATACGGTCTTAGCAGGTAATCGTGTTCTGCTAATTGACGAAGTCAATACTATTTATGATGAAAAGATGTCTCGTATTACTACCACTCCGTTTTATAGTGCTTATGTAAAAATTGCCGAAGGGTGTAGCAATTGTTGTTCTTATTGCGTTATTCCTAGCGTCCGTGGCAAATTTAGAAGTCGTTCAATCGAGTCGGTGATCGCCGAGGTTAAAGCTCTCGTTGCGCGTGGAATAAAGGAAATTAATCTAATCGCTCAGGATACAACCAGCTATGGAAGAGATATTTACGGTGTTCCGAGTCTCACTGCATTGTTAAAAGAACTTGTAAAGATTGATGGGATATTGTGGATTAGACTGCTATATTGTTATCCTAAATACTTTACAGATGAGCTGATTGAATTAATAGCCGAAGAACCCAAGATTTGCAAGTATGTTGATTTACCTTTACAACATATTCATGATGATATTTTAAAAGCCATGTATCGCCGTGATAGTCAGGCGGAAATCCAAAATCTTCTAGCTAAGCTTAGGGCTAAAATACCAGGAGTAGCGATTAGAACATCTTTTATCGTCGGCTTTCCTGGTGAAAGCGAGATTCAGTACGAAACACTGAAAGAATTCTTACTTGAGCAAAAGTTTGATCGTGTAGGTGTTTTTACGTATTCCCGTGAGGATAGTACCATTGCAGCAGAGTTACCTGATCAGATTCCAGATGAGATAAAGCAGGATCGCTATCATGATTTGATGACACTTCAGTGTCAAGTTTCTGAAAAGATGAATCAAGACCTTGAGGGAAGCGTATTTGATGTATTGGTGGAAGGATCCGATCCTGAACAACCAGGACTTGTTTTTGGCAGGTCATATCGTGAAGCACCTGATGTAGATGGATATATATATGTTGAAGGTGCTTATGACAGTAAACCAGGCGATATAATAAAGGTGCGGGTCGTTCAAGGATTTACGTATGATCTAGTTGCAGAAAAAGTTATGTGACAGGTATAATTATAAATAGGAAGTTACAAAAATAGTAGTGGCTTATGTCCTGCTATTTTCTTTTTAGAAACTGATTGCGGATTGGGATGTGGGTAAATGATCGTTGAATTGATAAGTACTGGTACAGAGTTGTTACTAGGGCAAATAATTAACACGAATGTTGCTTTTCTTGCTAAGCAATTAAATTCATTGGGGTTTAATGTGCTTTTCCAGTCAGTTGTTGGCGATAATCGCGATCGGATGGGCCAAGTGATTAATACGGCAATATCCAGGGCGGATATAATCATAACATCTGGTGGGCTAGGCCCAACACAAGGTGATATAACTAAAGAGATAACCGCTAGGATGCTTAATCGTTCTCTCATTCTGCATGAACCAAGTCTGGAGAAAATAAAAACCTATTTTTCTCACCGTCAAATTAATATGCCGGAAAACAATAAGAGGCAAGCCATGATTCCCGAAGGGGCATTGGTGATTGATAACGAGCGAGGTACTGCACCAGGTATAATCTGTGAATACGATAATAAAGTTATTATTAATTTACCGGGTCCGCCGCACGAGCTAGAATGGATGTTTTCGCATTCGATAGCACCTTACTTAGTAAAAAAATTTGGTATTCAAGGAGTTATTGTTTCCAAAGTTCTCCATGTTTCCGGTATAGGGGAATCCTCGTTGGAAGAGGAAATAAAGGAATTTATTGTAGCCCAAGATAACCCAACAATTGCATTGTTAGTCAAAAAAGGAGAAATTCAAGTTCGACTTACAGCTAAGGCGGCAGGACAAGAGCAAGCCATTGCCTTAATATCTAAACTGGAAGAACGCATTAGACAAAGAGTTGGACAGTACATATTTGCGGTTGATGATGAAACAATGGAATCAGTTGTTGGCGAATTATTAAAAAAGAAGAAGCTGAGTATAGCAATAGCTGAATCTTGTACTGGAGGGTTGGTCAGCAGTAGGGTAACCGATATTGCTGGTAGTTCAGATTATTTAATAGGATCGATCGTTTGCTATAGTAATCAAATAAAAGTCGACGAGGTCGGTGTTCCTTTTCAAATCATTACTGATTATGGAGCTGTTAGTGAAGAGACTGCCAAAGCAATGGCCATTGGTATTAGAAATAAATTCAAAGCTGACATTGGTGTCGGAATAACTGGCATAGCCGGTCCAGGCGGGGCAACTGACACAAAGCCTGTTGGTCTTGTATACGTAGCGATTGATGGTGTTAATGACCTAGATTGTGTGAAGTATAATTTTTCCGGTGAACGAACCAATATAAAATATCGGACATCACAAGCAGCTCTTGATATAATTAGAAGATATACTCTTACAATAGGGGGATCCAACATTGAAAGATAATGGTTTATTTGGAAGTATTCAGTTAAGTAGGAAGGTATATAATGCGATAGCCGAAATGGGCTTTGAAGAACCTTCACCAATTCAGATTCAAACTATTCCACTCGTGCTTGAGGGATTAGATGTTATTGGACAAGCTCAGACTGGGACAGGAAAAACAGCGGCCTTTGGTATTCCAATTATGGAAAGGATATCTGCGGACAGTCGGCATATACAAGCGCTAGTGCTTACACCGACACGCGAGCTTGCCATTCAGGTTTCAGAAGAACTTGCTAAAATTGGTAAATTGAAACGTATCAAAACTTGTCCTATTTATGGAGGGCAATCAATTGATAGGCAAATAAATACTTTAAGATTCGGAGTCCAAGTCGTTATTGGTACTCCGGGTAGATTGCTTGATCATATACGCCGTAAAACAATAAAATTGGATCATGTTAAGACGTTGATTTTAGACGAAGCAGATGAAATGCTGGATATGGGTTTTATTGAAGATATTGAAGAGATAATGCAAAGTATGCCCAGTGAAGGAAGACAAACCTTGCTTTTTTCGGCAACGATGCCGTTTGCAATTGCTAGTTTAGCCCGTAAATATATGAATGCGCCTCATACAATTACCATTAGCAAGGAGCAACTCACTGTCCCATTAATTGATCAGTTTTATTATGAAACCCGTGATAAGTTAGAAGGTTTATGTAGTGTTCTTGATGTTGAAACAACGGGTAAATTGATTATTTTCTGTCGCACTAAGAAGGGCGTAGATGAGTTGGTTGCCTCGCTGCACGCAAGGGGATACATGGCAGATGGACTGCATGGTGACTTAAGTCAGTCGCAGCGGGATAGAGTGATGAAAAAATTCCGAGATGGTAAGCTGGAAATTTTAGTAGCAACCGATGTGGCCGCGAGGGGACTTGACATAGAAGATATAACACATGTTGTTAACTATGATATTCCACAAGACTCCGAATCTTACGTTCATCGGATTGGGCGGACTGGGCGGGCCGGTAAAAAGGGTGTTGCTTTTACGTTCATCCAACCGCGTGAATATCGTCAACTAAAACTTATTGAGAAACAGGTAAAGACTCGCATAATTCGAAAACAGCTTCCGACGGCCGCAGATATTATCGATCGGCAACGTGAAACAATAAAAACTCGCTTAACGCAGACTATTGAACAAAATAAATTCGCGGGCTATCATACTATCGTAACTGATTTGATGGCCGATTATGATGTGCTTGATATTGCTGCTGCAGCACTGAAGTTATATCAGGAAGGCTTTAAAGAAAAAACAAATGATCACGATCAGGTTTTTACGAATAACGGCTCGCAACCTGGTATGGTAAGGTTATTTATTAATGCAGGCAGAGCACAAAAAATCAGGCCAGAGGATGTAGTAAGGACGATCGCCAGTGAGGCTGATATTCCAGGAAATAGTATCGGTGTTATTAATATTTACGATAAGTTCACGTTTGTCGAAGTTCCGGAAGACGTTGTCGAGAGAGTTTTATCAGTGATGCATAGAAATTCCATTAAAGGCTGTAAAATTAATGTAGAAATAGCGAGAGGAAAATAATAAATTTTTATTGACGTTGCGAACAAATGTTTGTACAATGAGTGTGAGGGGTGAAGATGATGGATAAAACAAAAGCTTTGGAAGTGGCCATGCGGCAAATTGAGAAAGAGTTTGGCAAAGGATCTATAATGAAACTTGGTGAAGCTGCCGCAAAGATGAATATTGAAGTTATCCCAACAGGTTCATTAGCTTTAGATGTTGCACTTGGAGTAGGCGGTGTTCCTAGAGGCAGGGTAATAGAAATATACGGACCAGAATCTTCAGGTAAGACTACAGTAGCCTTACACATGATTGCGGAGGCTCAAAAGTTAGGTGGATATGCTGCGTTTATTGATGCTGAACATGCACTTGATCCTGTATATGCAAGAAAATTAGGTGTTGATATAGATAATCTGCTTATTTCGCAGCCTGATAACGGTGAACAGGCGTTAGAGATTGCTGATGCATTAGTACGTAGCGGAGCGATTGATATAATTGTTATTGACTCTGTAGCCGCTTTGGTGCCTAAGGCCGAAATAGAAGGTGAAATGGGCGATGCTCATGTCGGATTGCATGCGCGTCTGATGTCGCAAGCACTGCGAAAATTAACTGGTATTATAAGCAAGTCAAGAACGACAGCCATTTTTATAAACCAGATTCGCGAAAAGGTCGGAGTCATGTTCGGAAACCCTGAAACAACAACCGGCGGACGAGCTCTTAAATTCTATTCGACAATCCGGTTAGAGGTGCGAAGAATTGAAAGTCTGAAACAAGGTAATGACGTTGTAGGAAATCGCACCAAAGTAAAAGTTGTTAAAAATAAAGTTGCCCCCCCATTTAAGCAGGCTGAATTTGATATTATGTATGGACAAGGCATATCTCATGAAGGTGCTTTGGTTGATATGGGTGCAGAACTTGACATTATCAATAAAAGTGGTGCATGGTATTCCTATGCTGACAATAGGTTAGGTCAAGGACGCGAAAATGTTAAAGATTTTCTAAAAACGAACCCTGAAATTGCCGCTGAAATTGATAAAAAGATTAGAGAAAACTTACTTGTTGCACCATCTAAGGTAGCAAGTCCGGTGGAAGAAGATGCGGCAGCCGAATAAATATACCGCTCAGCAAGCAGCTGTTCGTATGTTAAACATTCGTGCTTATAGTGAAAATGAGATTCGGCAAAAGCTAAGTTTGCGTGGCTTTGAATCAACTGCTGTTGAAGATGCCATCAATTATTTACATGACCATTCTTATCTTAATGATCGTGCAATCTGTTATAGTTTGTTTGAAAGCTATTGTAAAAGCAATAAGTATAGCTTTAAGTTTATTGTTATGAAGCTTAAACAGCGTGGAATATCGGAAACCATTATTCGTGAAACTACCAAAGGATATGATTTTTCATTTGAGGCAGAGGCAGCGTGTAATATTACTAAAAAGCATTTTAAGCAAATTGAGGCAACTGATAAAATTCGAATAAACAGGTATTTAGCTGCTAAGGGTTTCACTATTAGTACCATAACAAAGATCATCAACAACCTGGAGCGCAATGCTCCAGGTTAATTTGTTTGATTGGCAAGACGATATGTAGATAAGTTTTTTAATAAATTCTGGTTAACTTGACACTACTTTCAAAAACATTTACAATTGAATTGGTCAATCGTATATCAAGGTAGCAGTATTATTGTAAAATTCTTTTAAGAGAACAAACACATTGCTTTGGGGGAGTAATGGTGGTACTTTTAAAAGCCGAGTAAAATACTCGGCTTTACCCTTAATATACTTTCGAAAGAAGGAGGTGGAAATTATTGAAATTATTTTAATAGTCATCTTTGTAATTATTTTAGGATTCGGCATAGGCTATTTTGTGCGCAAGAAAAGTGCAGAGGCTCAAATTAAATCTGCTGAAGATGCTGCAAAAAAGATAGTTGAAGAAGCTGAACGGGCAGGGGAATCTAAAAAGAAAGAAGCTCTTGTCGAAGCAAAAGAGGAAATTCACAAAATAAGAAATGAAGTCGATCGTGAAACAAAAGAACGACGCTCAGAATTGCAGCGCTTAGAACGACGTTTATTGCAGAAAGAAGAAAATCTTGACCGTAAGATTGACTCGCTTGAAAAGAAGGAAGAAGTACTTAGTCGCAAGGACTCTGAGTTAGAGAAAAGTCAAGAAAAGGTTAATGAACTATATTCTAAGCAATTATGTGAATTGGAAAGATTGTCAGGTTTTACTTCTGAAGAAGCACGAAATATGCTTTTAGCTAGTGCCCAAGAAGAAATCAAGCATGAAACAGCCATAATGATTAAAGAACTTGAACAACAGGCAAAAGAAGAGGCTGACAAAAAAGCTCGCGAAATCATTTCGTTAGCAATTCAGCGTTGTGCGGCTGACCATGTAGCTGAAACAACTGTATCTGTTGTTGCTTTGCCCAATGATGAGATGAAAGGTCGAATTATCGGCCGTGAAGGGCGAAACATTCGGACCTTAGAGACTTTGACTGGTATTGATCTAATTATTGATGATACTCCAGAAGCTGTCATATTATCAGGTTTTGATCCTGTCCGCCGTGAAGTTGCTAGGATAGCGTTGGAAAAGTTAATTGCTGATGGTCGTATTCATCCTGCAAGAATTGAGGAAATGGTTGAAAAGGCCCAGAAGGAAGTAGAACAGCGCATAAAAGAAGCTGGTGAACAGGCTACTTTTGAAACTGGTGTATATGGTCTCCACCCAGAAGTGATACGACTCTTGGGACGACTGAAATATCGTACAAGTTATGGTCAAAATGTGTTAAAACACTCGATTGAGGTTTCACATTTAGCCGGTGTTATGGCTGCGGAACTTGGTGTAGACGTTATGTTGGCCAAACGCGCGGGCCTCTTGCATGATATTGGTAAAGCAGTTGACCATGAAGTTGAGGGACCTCACGTAACAATTGGAGCCGATTTGGCAAAGAAATACCGCGAATCATCAGAAGTGGTTAATGCTATTGGCGCTCATCATGGCGATGAAGAACCGACCACTGTTCAAGCGGTGTTAGTAGCCGCTGCTGATGCTGTATCAGCGGCTCGTCCAGGTGCACGTAGAGAAAGTCTCGAAAGCTATCTAAAACGATTGACTCGGTTAGAAGAGATTGCCGAATCATTTGATGGTGTAGATAAATCTTTTGCTATTCAAGCTGGTCGTGAAATTCGGATTATGGTAAAACCAGATAAAATTGACGATCTTTCTTCGATACGCTTAGTCAGAGACATTGTCAAGAAAATTGAAAGTGAACTGGAGTATCCAGGTCAGATTAAAGTAACTGTAATTCGCGAGACACGTGCCGTCGATTACGCAAAATAATTATAAAGAACGACCTTGTTATCAAGGCCGTTCTTTTTATTAGCCTTTCTTCCATTAATTTTAAAGAGGATTTATTGAAGACCTTAGAGAAATATACATACAGTTTACTATAATGAAAATTGTCTTAATAATTCTTCTAACGGATGGTGAGTCTAATGCCAAAATATCATCAAAATGATGCTAATATTTCGGATGGCGTAAATTTGCTTATTTCTATCTTAGTGCGCTATCCTGAAATAGGGACAATAAATTTTGATCCCCAAATAAATTCACTTAAGTTAACCTTTATGTTTTCAAAATTGCCAATGCAAACAGATTTTACTAATATTAAGCAACTTTTAATGGATAGCATTACTGCCTATCATTTGCTTGAAAGCACAGATGCAGAAATAGTTCATATTGAATTAAGCACATATGGACAAATGACGATGATGAACATTATCCGTGATATCCATTCATTATCGAAAAGTGAAATTGCCCTAATAATTACATTATTACGAGAAAATTTTCAGGATTCTTTAATAATAGACTATAATGATAATCTGCTTGAAGAAGACTTAGTCATGCAAGAAGAGGTTATTGATAATATGTTTGCCAGTATAAAAAAACAAAATCAAGGAAACAAACTAATTGGTATCAGAGAAGAGGGGCGCGTGTTAGTTTTTAATAAATAGGGTATTGCCAGAGTAACTACAAAGTACTCTGGTTTTTTATTTTCTACATATTTTTAACTTATTTTAATTATTTGAATTTTTCTTAGTATATAAAAGGAATATTCTGGTCAAATAGCGAATATATGTCATAAGTAGAAGAACCATACAATCTTGATTTGAAATAAAGGAGGGTATTTAAGAATGGATGTCTTAAAAGTATCAGCAAAATCTAATCCTAATTCAGTAGCAGGCGCTTTGGCTGGAGTGCTTAGAGAACGCGGCGGAGCAGAAATGCAGGCCATTGGCGCCGGAGCACTAAACCAGGCGGTAAAGGCAGTAGCAATCGCAAGAGGGTTTGTGGCTCCACACGGTGTAGATCTTATTTGCATCCCTGCCTTTACGGACATTTTAATTGATGGTGAAGAACGTACAGCTATGAAGCTTATTGTTGAGCCACGCTAATACATATGATTTAATTGTTTTGGGCGATGGATAAGAGAATGCGCAAGAGTGAAAAACCTGTTCTTTGAACAGGTTTACTTGTTTTTAGTAACACTTTATGGAATACTATATTTGCAAACGTAAAATATGAGGTGATGATTAAGTATGCAAATAGAGGGTGTAATTGTATCGCCAACAGATGTTTTCTGCGATGCCCTTATAGTCGGCGTATTCGATGAGATAGTAGAAATTGACGCCATGTCCCAAGCTTTGGGAAAGCAATTAACCAGTTTGATTGATTCTATGCTGCGGGACCAGCCGGAGTGCTGTCAATTTGGTGAATCATCTATTATTCACTATGCTACAGAGGTTGGAGCTAAGCGGGTAATTTTGATGGGATTGGGTAAAAAGGATGAATTTACTTTAGATAAGGTGCGAGAAATATCAGCGATAGCAATTCGAGCTGGGAAAAAGCTGAGCTCTAAAACAGTAGCTACCGTTGTTTTTAATTGTAAAAATGCTAGTTTAAGTGAGGTTACACAGGCAATTGTTCAAGGCACTGTCCTTGGTAGCTATGAATTTAATCATTATAAAACAGATAACAAGGACAATAAGGTTGATAAATTGATTGTTGTAGGAAAGGATTTGCCAAGGGCGGCAGTATTGGCTCAGGATTTTAAAGAGGCTAAGATAATTGCTGACAGCGTAAACTTGGCACGTGACTTGACTAACCATCCATCTTCCTATATGAAACCGAGCCAAATGGCCCTTGTAGCCCGAGATATTGCCATCCAAACAGGACTTGAGATTAATGTTATGGATAAAGCGAATATGGAAAACCATAAGATGAATGCCCTCCTATCTGTTGCACAAGGGAGTGATATTCCCCCAAATTTGATTACCCTAAAATATAATGGTAATCCACAAAGCAAAGAATTAATTGCCTTTATTGGTAAGGGCATAACATTTGATAGCGGTGGAATTTCGCTTAAGCCTAGTGAGAAAATGGGCGATATGAAGGGTGATATGGCAGGTGGTGCAGCTGTTTTGGGGGCGATGCGTGCAATTGGCTATTTACAGCCAAAGGTCAATATTGTAGCACTGATTCCTTGCAGCGAGAATATGCCGTCCGGTCGTGCTTTCAAGCCCGGTCATGTAATTACTTCAATGAGCGGAAAGACGATTGAAATTATCAGTACTGACGCTGAAGGACGCCTGCTGTTGGTTGATGCAATCACCTACGCTCGTAAAATTGGTGCAACGAAAATTATTGATATAGCAACATTGACAGGGGCCTGTGTTGTTGCTTTAGGCAATGTAGCATCCGGACTAGTCAGTAATCATGATGATTGGTCACAGGAAATACTAAAGGCATCTATGCAAACTGGGGAAAAGATGTGGCTGATGCCATGTTATGAGGAGTATCTAAGCCAAATTAAAAGTGATATCGCTGATCTTAAAAATTCTGGTGGGCGAATGGCAGGTACTATCACAGCTGGTATCTTTATTAAGCAGTTTGTAGGTGACTTACCTTGGGTACATATAGACATTGCTGGAACAAGCGATAGAGATAAAACCAAAGGTTATAATCTAAAAGGTGCAACTGGTGTAGGGGCGCGAACCTTAATCCAACTTGCACTCAATCTTGCAGAAAATGCCAGCTGACCTTCATATCCATACAACTGCATCAGACGGTAGGTTTTCGCCTGATGCAGTCTTAAGTATGGCATTACAATGTGGTCTGTCGTATATCGCCATTACTGACCATGATACTGTTGATGGGCTTATCAGTTTAAATAATAGTTTAAAATCTATAGTCGCTGATATTATTGTTATTCCAGGAATTGAATTTAGTATTGACCTGCCAAATCACGAAGTTCATATTTTAGGTTATTATATTAACCCCTTTGATCATAGGTTGCATGAACAGCTAAAAGTTATCGTTGAAGATCGAAGCCAAAGAATACAAAAAATTGTAATGAAGCTTAATGAACTAGGTTATTGTTTGACGGTAAAAGATATTATGGAGGCCGCTAAAGATGCTACTTCGATCGGACGTCCGTATATAGCTAGAGCCTTGGTAGCAAAGGGGTACTTTCATACAGTAAGTGAAGTGTTTGAAAGATTGTTATATAAAAATGGTCCTGCTTATGTATCGCATTATAAGCTGAGTCCGGAACATGCCATTGACCTGATCAGTAAGTGTGGTGGTATTCCCGTGTTAGCCCACCCTGGGCTCATCGGAGATGACGCGATTGTTCAGAAGATGGTTAATTATGGCGTGCGTGGAATTGAAGTCTACCATCCTAAGCATAATAGTACTCAAACGAATCATTATAAACAACTAGCTGCAAAGAATAAGATGCTTATTACAGGCGGTTCTGATTTTCATGGTATTCCATCGCGCTATCCCGAGCAACTCGGTGTGTTCACTGTTCCTGACGAGTTAGCTATAAGATTACGAGAATATGGTCATGCATGAAAATAACCTTCGAGGAATATAATCATTTTGCAAGTATCATTACCGATATAGTAAGCGTACCAATTTCAGGGGGGGGGCTTATGGAGGGTGACATCAGCCTGATTGGAGAATTCCAAAAACGCATACGTGAATTAGAAGATAAAGTAGAAGCGTTACGAATCAGTCGACGCGTGTTAATGAACTTGATTGAATCATTAGAAAACGAGCGACGTGATCAATTATTAAGTCTAGAGAGTAAGAATGAGTGCTTACAAAAAAACAATTGTCGTTATGCCCGGATAATCATGTATCGAAATTTGCGTATAACAGAACTTGAGCAAAAATTAAAGAACTTTTCGCGGTTTACTTGACAACACCTGAAAAGGTGTTATTTTTTATGTAGTAGATAAATTAGGAGGCTGACATGGAAGTTATTGCATTAGTTGGGCCAAGTGGAACAGGAAAGAGTCACCGTGCACTTATTGTATCGCATGAATATAATATTGACACAATAATTGATGATGGAATTTTGATAAAAGACAGTAAAATTATTGCCGGCCACTCTGCAAAAAAGGAGCGTAGTAAAATACGGGCAGTAAAAAGAGCCATCTTTATGGAAGAGGATCATGCTCAAGAAGTTCGTGAAGCGATTGAAGAAGTTAAACCTGAACGGATTCTTATATTGGGGACTTCAATTAACATGGTTGAAAAAATTGTGTCGGTACTTTGCCTGCCACCTATTCTTAAGATTATCAATATTGAAGAGATAGCAACTCCTGCCGAGATTGCAAAAGCAAGAGAAAGTCGTTTAAAAGAGGGTAAACACATTATTCCAGTTCCCACCATTGAACTAAAACCGCATTTTTCAGGATATTTAATTGACCCCTTGGAAATATTCTTTAAAAAGTCGAAATCAAAAAAACGCCGGAGGCTGGGTGAGAAATCGATTGTTCGGCCTATTTTTAGCTATTATGGTAAATTGTTAATTTCAGATGCAGTCATTTCAGCAATAGTCGACCGTGTTGCGACTCATGAAACCGCCATAACTCGTACTGGGCAGATTGTGATAAAAAACTTTCAAGAAAAGGAGAAAGGAATTTCCATCAGTCTTGACGTAACTATAAAATACGGGTATCCCTTGCGCGAGGAAGTTCTGGCAGCGCAAAAAAGGATAAAAGACGTTGTTGAATATATGACTGGTTTGCTTGTTAATGAAGTTAATGTTGCTGTAAAACGTCTTAGTATTGATTAAAGCATTAGCGAAAGGAAGTTGCTCGATGTTGCAAAAGTTTAAGATTATCGGATTTGGCTTAGGGGCAGGGATATTAAGCGGTTTGCTGGGGGTTGGCGGGGGCATTATTTTGGTACCTATAATGGTTTCCTTGTTAGGGTTTGCACAGCATAATGCGCACGCGACGTCATTAGCCGTTATTGTCCCTACCGCAATAGTCAGTAGTTTTGTTTACAGCTCTCATGGAAATATCGATCTTGCATTGGCTGTTACTTTGGCGGCAGGTAGTATTGTAGGAGCAGGTTTTGGGGCTAGATGGATGAAACGTATTCCTGCGGCTCAATTAAAGAGAATGTTTGGTGCTCTATTAATGATTGTAGGGGTGAGAATGTTATGGTCTTAACGACTTTAATAACGTTAACTGCTGGTCTGACTGCAGGGGTATTAAGTGGATTGCTAGGTGTCGGTGGGGGGATTGTCTTAGTACCAATGATGGTTTTTGTGTTGGGAGTATCACAGCATATTGCGCAGGGGGTATCTTTGCTTGTAATTATTCCGACGGCGGCGTCTGGTTTATGGCACCTTCATAAAGAAAAACTTGTCGATTATCGGACGGCAGCACTCCTCAGTGGTGGTGCGATATTAGGGGCACTGATCAGTGCTAATATTGTTCAAAGCATCCCCGCAGCAGAGTTGAAAAAGATTTTTGGGGTGTTCATCATTATAATGGGTGGAAGAATGTTTTTTGCCAAGGGTCGCGCCAAGGTCGAGAATAAATAATTTAAGCCCCCGGCCGCTTCATCAATGACGGTTCGGGGGTTTTCTAACGGCTTGTTTGTTTAAGAATAATTTTTAGGATATAATAGTCAGCAGGAGTTGATGTAAAGTGGCAAAACCTGATATTTTTAAAATATACAATGAAGAAAAAAACTCGGATATAAAATATTTCACGACGTTTACATACGGTTGTCAGATGAATGAGCATGATACCGAACGGTTAGCTGGTCAGTTAAAAAGAGTTGGCTATGAATATTGTGATCAACTCGACTTGGCTAACGTCATTTTAATTAATACTTGCTGTGTGCGTGAAAGTGCAGAAAAGAAGATTTACGGAAAAATCGGTGAATTAAAAAGAATTAAGGTTGCTAATCCTAATGTTATCATTGGAATTACAGGCTGTATGGCCCAAAAAGATAAAGAAAAAATCTTCAAAAAGGCCCCGCATGTTGACTTTGTTTTGGGTACTCATAACATCCATGAATTGTCGGATGTTATAACGGAAATTACCAATTCACGAGAGCATGTTTTGGCAGTTTGGGATCAAGCAGAGCGCTTGGCCCCAGACGTTCCAACTGTGCGCAAAGGTGATATCTCGGCATGGGTTCCCATTATGTATGGCTGCAATAACTTCTGTACTTACTGTATTGTGCCATACGTGCGTGGACGTGAACGCAGCCGTACATTGTCTGATATAGTGCAGGAGATTACCCAACTGGGACAGGATGGCTTCAAGGAAATTACTCTTCTTGGACAGAATGTTAATTCTTATGGTAAAGATAGTGGTGGACAGTTGGACTTTGCTGACCTTTTACAAGCCGTTGATAAAATCGAATCAATAGAAAGAGTTCGATATATGACTTCCCATCCTCGTGACATGAACGAAAAGGTTATCAACGTTATCGGTGAAAGTAAAAGAGTTTGTGAGCATTTTCATTTGCCTATTCAGTCAGGTAGTGATGAACTATTAAAAAGAATGAACCGAGGTTATACAACTGATTATTATCTTAAACTGGTGGAGAAAATCAGAAGCAATATTCCTAATGCTAGTATCACAACCGATTTGATTGTAGGTTTTCCAGGGGAAAATGATAAACTGTTTCAGGAAACGCTGGAACTTATTAAGTTAGTTAAATTTGATGCTGCCTATACCTTTTTGTTCTCGAAGCGTTCAGGGACTCCGGCTGCAACAATGCCAGATCAGGTAGAGCTTGCCATTAAAAAGGAACGGTTACAAAAGATAATGGATGAACAAAATGAAATCAGCTTAACGATTAATAAAAAGCTTGAAGCTAAACAGCTCGAAGTGCTCGTAGAAGGCAGCAGTAAGAATGATGTCAATAAAATGATGGGCAGAACTCGAACCAATAAAATTGTTTTGTGGGACAAAGTAGGAACCGAGCAGCCAGGTAAACTTGTTACTATTGATATCCAAAAGGCTCAAACATGGCTATTGAAAGGTCAGTTATTTGCTTAATTATGGGGGAGAGGAGATTAATAAATGGCTGCAAACTATACTCCAATGATGCAGCAGTACCGAGATATAAAAAGCAAACATCCCAATGAAATTTTATTTTTCAGGTTGGGCGATTTCTATGAGATGTTTTTTGCGGATGCTGAGTTAGCATCAAGGGAGTTAGAGATTACCTTAACGGCTCGTGATGGTGGTCAGAGTACTCGGGTGCCGATGTGCGGTGTTCCGTATCATGCTGCTGATAATTATATAGCTAAACTAATTAGTAAAGGGTATAAAGTAGCAATTTGTGAACAAGTTGAGGATCCAAAAAGTGCTAAAGGAATTGTCCGACGTGAAGTTATTAAGATTATCACGCCTGGAACAGTATTGTCTGAGAGCTTGCTCACTAAGAACAGCAATAATTTTCTTGCTGTGTTGCTTGAAGACGGGCAGGCTCTTAATTTAGCAGCTGTTGATATATCTACTGGAGAATGTTTGTGGGCAACTTTTAGCGGAACTAATAAATTAACTGACTTATGCGACCAGCTTTTTCGGTTAATGCCCGCAGAGCTGGTTTTGGTTGAGGGACTAAGTTCTGAAGAAATCAGTACATTTCTCCAAACTAGACTTCAAAATTGTTTATGTACCATTTTAGACAATACAGAGATCATTGATATTAACCAATTACCGGCTGAACATTTTAAAACCGAAGATTTGCCTGATGATCCCGGAGCTTTCAAGGCAGTCGGATACTTATTATACTATCTCCATAAAACCTTGCGAACTGATCTAAGTCATGTAAACCGGTTAACCAAGTATAATAGTGCTGATTATTTAGTTGTTGACAGCACTACCCTTCGTAATTTAGAAATTACCCAAAACATGCGTGACGGAGGTAAGAAGGGTACTTTATTTCAGGTAATTGATTTTACTAAGACAGCTATGGGAACACGTCTCCTTAAAAGATGGCTGGAGTTTCCGTTGATTAATATTAATAAGATCATTCTTCGTCAGGATTCGATTGAAGAGTTCGTAGTACGGCCGGCGATGCGGCAGGAAATTCAAGAAAAGCTTGCCAATGTCTATGATTTTGAGCGGATATTAACTCGGATTGAAGTTGGGTTGGCAAATGCTAGAGATTTAAATGCGCTTAAAGCATCATTAGCTTCATTACCTGATATTAAAACTGTTTTAAGTAGTGCCAAGACATCTCTTTTAAGTGATATTAATTTTAATATCATTGCCCAAAACGATATTGTGGATCTTATTGAAAAGGCGATTGTTGATAATCCGCCCATTTCAGTGCGCGATGGCGGTATGATCAAGTGTGGCTATAATGCTGAATTAGATCAACTGCACCAGCTCGCCTATAATAGCAAAAAGATGGTTCAAGAATTGGAAATTGCTGAGCGTGAGTCTACAGGAATACGGTCTCTTAAAGTAGGCTATAATAAGATTTTTGGGTATTATATTGAAGTCACTCATACTCATGCTGAAGCTGTACCAATTAATTATATTCGTAAGCAAACCCTAGCCAACGCGGAAAGATTTATTACACCAGAATTAAAAGAGTTTGAAGGTAAAATTCTTGGGGCACAAGAACGAATTATTAATTTAGAAGCACAGCTTTTTTTGGAATTGCGGGAGTTTTTAAAGGTCAAAATTCAGGAGTTACAAGGTATAGCTAGACAAATTGCAGTACTGGACTGTGTTATAAGCTTAAGTGAAGCAGCAATACGATATAACTATGTTAGGCCGAATATAAGCAGCGACCGTAAGATAGTTATAAAAGACGGTCGTCATCCAGTGGTTGAACGGCTCTTAGTTAATGATATGTTTGTACCAAATGATATCGAGCTAAATCACGTAGATTGTGAAGTTATGGTTATAACTGGGCCTAATATGGCAGGTAAATCGACTTATATGCGACAGGTGGCATTATTAACACTCATGGCACAGATGGGATCTTTTATTCCTGCCCGCGAAGCAGTTATTGGGCCGGTCGATCGTATTTTTACCAGAGTAGGTGCCAGTGATGATTTAGCGACAGGCCAAAGCACATTTATGGTAGAAATGAATGAGGTAGCCCAAATCTTAAAAAATTCTACAGCGAATAGCCTGATTATTCTTGATGAAATTGGACGCGGTACAAGCACTTTTGATGGGATGAGCATAGCACGGGCAGTTATTGAATATATCAAGCAGCGAATCCAGGCCAAAACCCTCTTTGCTACACATTATCATGAACTAACCGAATTAGCTGAGCATCATTCCGGTGTGTCAAATTATTCAGTAGCAGTAAAAGAACGTGGAAAAGACGTGGTATTCCTGCGCCGTATTGTGCCCGGCGGTGCAGATAAAAGTTATGGTATTTA
>JAQWAQ010000149.1 GCA_028707635.1 Negativicutes bacterium | reverse complement strand
GCTTCAGTAATGTCAAAATTAACACATCATAATATGAGTCCTTATGCGTCAACCCACACACAGCAAACAGAGTAATAAGAGCTCCTGAATGTGGAACGGTATCTGCGCCTTCCGATGCCAAGGCTATAATCCTATGCAATACCTCCGGCTGCATACCAATATTCTGGGCCCAAACTAACCACTCTTCTCCAAGCATCCCTAGCGCAATCGTCAGACCTCCGGAAGCAGATCCAGTAATCGCTGTCATCACATTCACGGTGACAATTTCAGAGATTAAAGGCCCCGGGCCAAAATCCAAAGAAAGCAGCCCTAATTTTATAAATTCAAATCCGGGTAAACTAGAAACTACACTGCCAAAGGCATACCCGGACGCTACATTAAGGATGGCAGTTACAGAAGACATTGCCCCTGAATTCATGGGCTTAATAATACCGCCTCCGGCTTGCAGTCTTTTCCAACTTATAATAGTTGCACAGATACTCCCTACGGTCAGCGCGACGCTAATAGACCATATCGACTGAACCCGATCTACGTTCGGGCTTAGCAGTGATAGCTTCAATGGTTTAAACGATTCCAAACTATGCTGATCCCAATGATAAGCCCACTCCCAATTAAAAGGGTTACTCATAAACAAATTTACCAATACAACTATCACAAGAGGAAAAGCTGCCATTATCCAATGCGGTAACCCCTGCAATACTAGTTCGGGTTCATTTAAAGTATAATTTCCATAAGATTCTCCCCTAGCTGCCAGTTTTTTATAACGATATGTAATCCAACCACAGCCTAAAGCGAAATATGCAAATGCGCCAACTAAGCCAGTAAGCAATCCCGCCCAAGTCGTAGTTCCAAAAAAAGCGGTTGGAATTACATTCTGAATTTGCGGCGTACCTGGGAGAGCAATCATAGCATATGTGAAGATTCCCATCCATAGCGTCGCCGGCAAAAGTCTTTTTGGAATACCTGCCTGCCGAAATAGAACAGCAGATAAAGGGTACATAACAAAGGCTACAACAAATACACTTAACCCGCCATAGGTTAATACACCACACCCCAGTAAGACGGCTAGCACGGCTCGCTCTTTTCCTAAAGAAGATGCAATCTTCTCAGCAACTGCAGAAGCCAAGCCACCCTCCTCCATAATTTTGGCAAAAACCGCTCCCAAAAGAAACACCGGATAGTATGTTTTTATATATTCAGCTGCTCTTGTCATATAAATCTCACTATAAACCGGCATAGTTGCATAACCACTACCAACTGATGCCAGCATAGCAAACAATGGCCCAAATAGGATGATCGAATAACCCCGATATGCAAAAAGCATAAGTAACACTAAACTTACAAAAATAACAAAAAAGTCCATAGATTCCCCTTAATTATTAGAGTTAGTATATATTCTAGTCAAATCTCCTGATGCGATAGTAAGAAGATAACAACACTATATGGATTTATAAACAGGACACTATCTAGGCAAATACGTTACTTATGAGTAACTAGCTCTCGCACTCATTAGAAAATAATTACTTACAATTAGTGATATTTATGATTTCACCTCGTTTGCTATAAGTATCATCGGTATTATATCATAATCTCCTTTTTATCAGTAGATTGTTTCCAAACCAAGCAGATAGCCGTTCTTAACTATCTCTCTACCCTAACGATCATAGGCTAAAGGAGGCGTCTTACAGCGGCTTTGTCATCCGATAAACCTTGGAAAAACTTACACGTGTCAGTACAAATCAAAAAGCTTTTGAGTTATGTAAAAAACGGGCAAGCTACTGCAAGGAGGTGATGAACAGTGAAAAAGGATCAAACTATGAATGAAGATGATATAGTTGTTGCAGGCACCGAAGATGATATTGCTACACGCCTAAACGCAAACAGCTTAACTTTGGGCAAAAAAACAAATATTAAAGCAGAACAGTCTTATTTTTCACCAAACCCTTCTGAATTTATCGAATGAGAATAGTTGATTATGGCAGTTAAGGAGGTGACAAGGCTATACTAAAAAACAAGATCCAAAAGCAAGTATCATTGACAACTCCTATAGACACCTCTACATTAACGAATCACAAAAAGGCTGATGAGTCTAGGGAAATTAATGGTGACGCTCATCAACCTTATTAAAGTAACTTTGATTGATAAAAAAATGACCTAGCAAGCTAGGTCATTTAATACTATTGTCTGCTTTTAATTCCTCTTTCTTATCATGATAGGTGCTATTGAGTGACCGAAAGGGCGTTATTGTCGATATAGCATGTTTATAAACCAACTGCTGTTTACCGTCATTTTCTATAATCACAGTAAAATTATCAAATCCTCTGACTGAACCACGCAGTTGAAAACCATTAACTAGATAAATAATGACTGGAACATTTTCTTTGCGAACCTGATTTAAAAAGCTGTCCTGCAGATTAATCACTTTTGTTGTCATGTTTCTAACCCCTCCGTACATCATGTTTTATTAACTATTTCGACTTTATCCAGAACTTTCCTGCTATGTAATTGTAAATACTTTCCATCATATCGTCGTAACATGAAAATTCATCGATATTAAACCAAACTATATACCTCATCTTACGATACCAGGTTAACTGACGCTTTGCAAAATGACGGGATGCCTGTTTTATTCTCGTGATCGCAGTGAAAAGGTCTGTTTCTCCCCCTAGATATGAAATAATTTCTTTATAGCCAATGCCTTGCATAGCTTGAGCATTTATTGGCACACCAGATTGCATCAGTTGTTCCACCTCGGTAACAAGACCTTGCTCAAACATTAATTCAACGCGCTGATTAATACGCTGATATAACTGATTTCTGTTCATTGTTAAACCAATAACCACGGCATCATACATAAGATGTCCGTTATCTGTTTCTTTACATTGCTGAAAAGGACTACCGCTAACATAATAAACTTCGAGGGCGCGAATGACTCTTCGCAGATCATTAGGGTGTAGCCGTAAAGCATTCTCATGATCTACTTGCTCTAATAAATTATGCACATATACATTGCCGAATTTACCCGCAAGTGACTCAAACTTCGACCTAAGCTCTGTGCTAGCACTGGGAGTATTAAATTGATAGCCTTCTAGTAAAGCTTTTACATATAATCCAGTACCACCTGCTAAGATTGGTATATTCTCACGTTGATTAATATCAATTATATGCTTCCCGGCTATTGTCTGAAAATCAGCCACACTAAATTCTTGCGTAGGATCCAATATATCAATCATATGATGTATGATACCGTTTCTTTCAGCCATATTTGGCTTTGCGGTGCCAATATCCATTCCCTTGTATACCAACATTGAATCCCCTGAAACTATTTCAGTATCAAATCTCTTCGCTAAATCAATACTAACCTTCGTTTTTCCTACAGCAGTTGGGCCGATAATCGCTATCAGACGCTCCATGCTAACCTCCCGTCCGGATAATACCATAGCTCACACTACTATATTTTCCACCAACAACTGTATCCACGCCGAGTCTATTAAATTCATTACTGCCTTGAGTCTCTTTAATAACCACCCGCCGCCTAGCCACACGTATGGCCTCTCTAACAGCATCTAATGTGATCGGTCGATTATCGGCAAGAACACGTAAAGGTTTCATATTAGAACTCTCATTAATCGGCCGCCTAAACATAGGATCGAAATACACTGTATCAAAGCTTCTATTCTCATACTTTGCCAGGCCTGAATTATAATCAGTGTTCTCAACACGAATCCGGCGCAATGACTCATTTAGTTCTTTAAAGTCACTGCAATGATTTTGCAACCCAACTTTAGAAATCAGCGCAATAAGTGGCGATATCTCTAGGCCAACTACCTTGCCGGTTTTTCCTACACAATAACTGGTAACAATAGCGTCAGTAGCCAATCCAAGGGTACAGTCAAGAATAGCTGCCCCTGGAAAGAGATCCATTGCCTCTGCCATATGGTCAGGTTTTCCATTTTTTAGGTTTCTTATACGCAATTCTGCCATATTTAGATGGAAATAGTACTCACCGGCAGAGGTATAGATAATCGGTCCATTTTTCGCAATGACAATAATACTCTCCGCCTGATAGTTAGTCTTTAAGCTTTCAATAGAATAATTATTACGCTCTACAAATATGGTTTTTAGTTCTGAAGCATAAATACGGCCAAGCGATTCCTCTTTATCTGTTGAGTTGCGACCTGTTGTTACAACAACCTGAGCCATATACAATCCACCTATCAATTTTATGTACGCTTAAACATTTTTGCTAAATCCTTAGCGCCAAACTTAATAATTGCCGGCCGACCATGAGGACAATTATAGGGTAATTCCGTACTGAACAAATCCTCTAATAGTGCTTTTATTTGCCGCATATTTAGTGTATCACCGGCCTTAATAGCTGCTCTGCAGGCGGCAGTTTGCAAACAGGCATGCCGCAATTCACCAGGTGCCGGACTTTGCATATTGGATAATGTGGTCAATATCTCGCGAATTATGGCTTCTACTTCTGAAATGGGTATGTCTGATGGCACTTCCAGAAGTCTCATTGTATTAGGGCCTACCAGGTCTAGTGTGAAACCTAAACTATGAAAAACCTCGGCATTGGCTTCAACTATATTAAGCTCGGTAGAATCAAATTCCATAAATAGTGGTGTCAAGAGTTGTTGAACAGGAATCCGTCCCGCAGCATTATACATCCTATCATACAAAATACGCTCATGCGCAGCATGCTGATCAATAATATAGAGTCCGTCCTCGCCTCTGGCAACTATATAGCAATCTTCAATCTGGCCCAGCGGCTGAAACGAGAGTTGTTGTTCATTTTCGTCCGGTAAAGCCATTCCATCAGCAACTGTATCATAACAAACTATAGAATTTTCTTCCTGAATGATTTTTTGTACAGTTCCAAATGATATTGGCTCATCACGCCACAGCGATACCGTTTGCTGTTGTTCTTGACTAACTCTGGGACTATTAAATGTAGTATTTATATGCAGTTTTTTTACCGGGATTTCTAAATTCGCTGCAATATTTTGATGATCCTGCGTAGCCTCTTTTAGTGCTTTGGATATTGCCTTATAAACTAACCGATAGATAATTTGCTCATTACTAAATTTAACTTCGCTTTTCTGCGGGTGTACAATAACGTCTATATAATCCTGTTGTAAAGTAATATTAATGACTTCCAAAGGATAGCCAGTCTTGGGCAGGAGAGAATGGTAAGCACTATCAATAGCTTTCGCAATAAACCTGCTTTGGATTACTCGTGAATTGACCATAAAAGTCTGCCAATTTCGACTGCTTTTTAATA
>JAQWAQ010000036.1:5395-21963 GCA_028707635.1 Negativicutes bacterium | reverse complement strand
ATTTTCGGCTGCAATGTCCTGATCGGCGCTAAGGCTAATATTGTCTGCGGCTGTCAGGGTGTCGGCGCTGATGTCTGTGCCGGCCTTAGCAGTTATGCTTCCGGCTGTTGAATTAATCTGCTCCAGCATCATATTGCCCTTTGTTGCCGTCAGGTCTATGTTGCCTTTTGCCTTCAATAGGTCTGCCGAAAGATCGCCGGACGTCGTAATCGTCATGTCGCCTTCTGCAACATCTGCTTTGGCAATACTCAGACTGTCGCCGGTATGGCTGAGGTCGATTCCTGTCTGCGCCTCGGCAGTCAGCTTTCCTTCTTTATCCAGCGAAATGCCTAATGCTTTGTCACCAGTACCAATAGCTTTACCAGCTTTCAGTTTCAGCGACTGACTCATGATGTTGAGCCCTTCTTCGTTGTCATCTGAAGACTGAATATTGCCTGCTGCTTCCAGGCTGATGTCTTTTAGTGAAAAGATGGTATCTACCTTCATATCAGGGTTATTTGCATCCTGGTACAGGTAAATATTGTCTGATGCTCTGGCTGTGATGGTGCCGCTGTGACCGAGGTTGAGGGGCATTGAGCTTGTGCCAATACCGCCGCTGGCTGATTCAAGAATGATATTCTCCCCTACAATGGCATAGCCTGTATTGCCTGCTTGAATATCTTTGGCGGTTTTAAGACGTACATCGCCAGCCGCGTTAATTTGATTAAGGGTTACAGCTGCTTCTGATCCCAGGTAGGCGAAACTGCCTGAGTCGGCTGTAAGCAACCCGCCGCTTGCTTCTACGTTAACAGGCTTGATTTGGGCAATGCTAATGGTTCTAGCTGTTTCATCAATTACCATGTCTCCCCGTTCGGCTGCCGCCAAAGCAACTTTCTGCTCAGGTGTCAGCTTATCCGGCGAAGTAGTGGCGTTAATCACTATTGCTGCCAGATTTGAACCAATACCGCCGCCTGCCTGCAGGGTAACATTCTTCCCTTTGACATTGGGCGCTTTCACAATTGGCACGGTGTCGGTCAGTTGTTTTAATGCGCCTGGCGCCAATGAGACAGCCAGTTCACGGTCGGTCCAGCTGGAACCTTTCGTCAATGAAGCCTGTTCTTCGGCGGTTATGGTGTACTTGAAGTTATCGGCATATTTACCGCCGTTCCAGCTTCCCACTTTCTGATTATCTAGTTCTTGATAGGTAGCTACTTTTGTTGCGGCAAAGTCGTCCGTATTGATGCCTTGAGCGGCCAGTGCAGCCTGTTCCCCGTCGGCAAAGACATAATGTCCGTCCACGATTCTAGACTTTAATTGCCAGTAAGTCTGGTAATCAGCGGTCTTACCGTTAGTATAACTTTCGATGGCCTGTTGCTGTTTGACTTTGTTATCGTCACTTCCGGCCCGCAGTTGCAGCGAATCCCAGTAGCTGGTCAGTTGGTCCCAAGTGCGGCGGTCGATTTGCTCATCGATGTTGTTGTCAATCATCTGACCAGATGTCTTCAGTGTAACATCACCGGTTCGTGATTCCACGGTGTCGATGAGTAAATTGCCAGCAGTATTCTTGCTCCAAGCCTGATTTTCGATGTTTATGCTATCCAAAGACGAAGCTTTGAGTCCATAGTTCGCATCCAGGTAGTTGGTGGTATTGCCAGTTTTAATAACCAGCGGCGTGTCCGTTCCGCCAATAGCTCCGTTGTTGCTGGTAAGTTCGATGCGTTGGCCGCGCACATCGGAAATCGGGGCATTGACGATGCTGCCGTCAGCAGTCAGACGGAGCGCGCCGTTATCGGCAGTAACTGTGCCCAGGTTAAGGTTGCCCAGTACCTGGGTAACATTGACACTGCCATTTTCAGCAGATGCATTGAGGGTGTTGCCAATAATCGCCCTGACAGCCTGGTTTTGGGTGCCGACAGTACCGTTAGCATTCAGATTCAGGTTGCCTGTAGTAATAAGGGCTGTGCCGTCAGACTGCAGAATATCCTTGGTGGTGCTGATGGTGGTAGTGCCTTCCTTATTGTTGATTGCCCCCTGCAGCAAGACATTGCCACTATTGCCGCTGACAGAAACTGTACCACTATTATTGCCAAAGAACTCAATGCCGATTGGGTTAGAGGCTTTGACCGAATAGGTAGTAATATTCTTTTTCGGTGTAGTAATCGAATAATCCTGATGATAGGTGCCGGTAATGGCTAACGTATACCAGTGCCGCACCGTCCATTCACGGATTTTATTGTATACGCCAACATCTGTTTCAACGACGTTGGTATTTGTGGCATAATAACTATCGCCACCAAAGCCCCTGCCGTTGCTCAGGTAAATGCCGTTGGCCAAAGGGGTCTCGACACCGAAGTTGCTATAGGTCGGCGTACCTGCAGGGGCGGTTTCTGACGTATAGGTATAGCCGAATACGTCTTTGGATTGATAATGATAGTAATTAGTCTGCGAATAATCGGTGCCCGTCGTCCAGTTGTAGAACAGATTGTCCTTCGGATTGTAGGTCAGAGTTCCGCGTCCGCCACTGTCAGAGTAGTTATAATTGGACTTATCCTTCGCAACATTATTTTCGGTTACAGTGACTACACCCCGGTCACTAGTGTAAACGGTGTGGACATCTCGGCCTGTATCGGTAATGTCAATGACGCCGGCAGTGCCGTCACCTGTATTCAGGTTTTCCAGCACAATATCCTTGCCGGAATTGTTAGTAATATTAATGGTGCCATAGCCGTCCAGGGCCCTAATTTTACCTGTGGCCGCCCCGTCTTTAGCCGTATTGATGATTTGCCCGTGAAGCTGTACCCGGCCGCCATGGACTTCAATACCGCTAACTGCAAAGCGGTCGTTTTTCGCGTCATAAGTGACATAGCCGTCACTGCCGATATTGCCGGAATAGCCACCCTCGACGGTGTACAAGCCTGTTCCGCCATTAGTCTGATAATGAGACTTCGCTTGATCCAGTGTCATGTTAGAGCCATTGACTTTAACACTTACATCATTACCCAGTGTTAAATCCCAGTCTGCCATGCCGCTCTGGATCAGGCCGTTGACGTTGAGATAACGGGCGCTGATGAAGATGTTGCCGTTGGCAGTAATGCCGCCTGGGGTAGTGGTGCCGTTATTGATTTTCTCCGGATCGCCGCCGATGTGGTTAAAGCCGTTGACATAGCTTTGGACAAAATCACCATTGTTGGCTTTAATTTCAACGGTGCCTGCGCTGATGTTGCCGTTGGAGTAGATGTTGCCATAGTTACTGGCCACTTTGACCAAGCCGTTTAGATTGGTAATGGTGCTGCCCTCTGCCAGGGTAATGTCGGGCGCCACCGACATGGCGACGGCTATGCTGGTGCCAGACATAATCTGTTTGTTTTCAGCTGCGTTCGGGTTAAACGTACTGGTCACAACAACTTTGGGCTGCGGCGAATTGGCTTTGGTTATGACCTGGCCAAATCCAGCGCCGGTCTTACTGGTGTTTAATGCATTGATACCGGCATTGTCCTTGACCGATGCGCCATTAAAGAGGAGGGAGCCGCCGTCGCGAACAGTAAGGTTCCCAACGGTCAGGAAGGCCGGGCTGTTATTGGTAATGGCAATGGACGCATCGCCATGTGCTTGGAGCTTGCCGCTGCCAGTCAGGTTGTCGGCGTTGATTCTGATGTCGCCCAGACGAACAGTAATGGGTTTAACGGTGATGAAGTCCGCTGTCGGACCGGTGGGTGCTGCGTCAGATAAGCTGGGAAGCGCTACAGTCAAGCTGTCAATACTGGTCTTAATATCCGTTTGCTGTGCGGTAAAGCCATCTAAAATAGCTTTTTTCGCCAAATAGTCGTCCTGCACAACCGACAAAGCGATATCTTGATTCCAACTGCTATTTGTATTGGTAATGGAGTTTTTAGCAGCTGTAAGGTTATCATTAGCTGTCTTATAATCGCTTCCCGCAGTGCTGCTGGCATCATAATACTCAATAGCCTTGTTGTATTTGGCGATCAAGGCATCTCCCGCAGTCAATGGGTCTCCTGCCAATGCATCTCTTTTCTTGACGGCATCGTCTCTGGTTGTGGGCGTTTGGTCACCGATAAAGTTACTGTTAATGTAGCTGTCCAGAGTCGCTTGCGCCGCATTCTTCGCCGTGTCTTTGGCTGTCAGCGTGCTCTGTGCAGTTTCACGCGTCTTGACCAGTTCAAGGTATGTTTGGGCAGTATTTGTAATTCCTGTTTGCTCGGTAACCTTGTCATTAACAGTCTTCTTATAGCTTTCCATTTGGTCCAGCGATTTCTCAGCCGCCGCTTTCGGACTAAGTGCGCCTGTGCCGGCACTGACACCAGGTACAAACACCTTGTCACTGCCGCTGCCGTTCCAAGAAGCTAGGCCCATGGATACCATTTTTTCCTGCAAGAACAGAATCTCGGAATCGTAAGCAGCGACAGCATCAGTATCGCCTGCATAGTCAGCTTTAAGCTTATATAGTTCGTTCAAACGGTCAGTCATGCTTTCGGTAATAGCCTTGCTGTATTCAACAGTATAGGTTACACCTTCACCGGAGATGGCCGGATCAAGAACCCAGCGATATCCTCCATCGCCGTCCGATTCATATTCACCGCCAAAGCTAAGTGTTTTTACCCGTTTCAGACCTGTCTCGACTGTTCCGCTGTCATTGATGGCAACAGTTGCCGCACCACTGGTTGAACGTGATCCTCCCTTGATATCCAGGTTGACTGGCTCACCGCCAAACAGTTCGCTAATGGCGCTGCCCACCGCCGCCAAGGCTTCACGGTATAAATCTTTGCCTACCCCTGTATAAGAGGCATTCATGGTGCCCTTGTCCGCCGTCAAATATATATCATTGGCACTGCCCACATAACCGTTAATGTCTAAGGTGCTGTTGCTAATGATGTTGACATGTGGGTCAGGTTTACTGTTAATAGGAATAACGGTCTTGTTCCAGAGATTAACAGCAGCGTTGGCGTTAATCGTCCCGGTCGCACCAGTTGTATCCTGACCGGCAGCCAGAATAACATCACCGTCACTGATAAGCTTGGCACCACTGCCTATGCTTATCTGGTTGTTGCCAATAAAGTTACTGTAGGCCGTACCAGCCGGTGCCCCGGCGACACCGTAGGTATCTGCAGCAACCCGGTTATCAATGTTGGCATTGTTTTTAGCACCGGCTTTAATATGACCAGTGTCGTTAGTAATGGTAGCGCTGCCAATATCCACTTTGGCATTACCAAGGGCGATGATGCGGCTGTCTACATCAGCTATGGCAATAGCACCGCCTGTGTTAATACGGGCTTTGTCCCGTACAGTAATGTTGCTTTCGGCGTCAGCAAGGAACGAGCCTACTGTACCGCCGGAGCCGGAAGTAATGGTACTGCCATTGCCAACAGTCACGTTTGCCTCATGGATGACATTGATATCATTGTCTACAGCCGAGCCACTGGCTACGCCGCCACCGGCCGCTGATAGATTCCAGTCAGCCGTGTCGCCACTGGTTTTGTCTCCACGCCAGTCTTTCACACTGGTATTCACAGCTTTGAGTACCGTATCGCCAGGTGTAGCAATATTGGCATTTTGGCCAACTTCGGCGAGGACATCTATGTCCACATTATGGTTGACTTTAAGACCGCTGCCGCCGACAACGGAGGCGCTGGTACTGTCCGCAACGGCGTTGAAATTGGTCGTATGAGCCGCATTAACGGCCAGTGTGTTTGCTGCTACCTTTGCCCCATCCTGGAGAGCAGCTTTGGTTGTGCCGGTTGCACTGGTTTTAGCCACTGCAGCGGCTCCGGACACTACACCGCCGCTGCCGGCAGTGGTGGAGGCGAAGTTATCGTCGGTGCCTGTGGCTTGTATGTTGACGGTGGTAGCGTTAATACTACTACTTTCTCCCACATAGGAAGTAGTATTGGAGTTAGAAGCAGCTTCAGATGAGCTAGCACCGATGGCAACTAGGCCACCCGTAACGGCTGTCGCTGCCGCTTGCTGTTTAGTCTTGGTATCTGCTGTAATCTGGGCACTGCCGGTAACATTTATGGTATTGTCGTCACCGATATAACTTGTCACTGTAGCATCACTTATTGCACCGGACACGGTCGCGTTCACACCGATTAAACCGCCGCCGGCGGCCGTAGCGTAGGCATTAGCCGCATCCTGGTTGTTAAGCAGGGCCTGCTGGGCGGTAACGGCAAGATTGCCTCCCACATTGAGCGTACCGCCGCTGCCAATCCCGGCTGTTACGGTCGGTGTATTTTCTGCTTTGGCAATTGATGCGCCCACCGACAGAGCCCCAACGCTGATCCCTAAGGCATCAGCGTCAGCCGTGCCTTGACCAGTAGCGTTGACGCTAACATTGCCGCTTGTCTTAATCTTCGCGTTATTGCCAATAAACGCTTCACTAATTGGCGCCACTTTGGCTGTGGCATTGGCGCCGGCACCGGCACCGAGGCCAGCCGCGCCGGCTACAGCCTTGGCTGTGCCAGCGGCCTGACTTGTGGCAGTGACAGACAGGGCACCTACGGTTTTATCTGCTGTCTGCCCTACCTGGATGCTGCCTGTATAGGCTTTGTTGGTACCACTTATATTGGCTTCTGCCACCGCGGCGCCTGCGCCAACGAAACCGCCGGCTGCCGCGCCAATGGCCTCAACATTCGCGATGCTCGTATAGTCAGCTTTCACGCTGACTGTTCCGGCCTGTGCGATCGTTACAGCATCACCCACGTATGCCGTCGTGTCACTGTCATCATTCACGATTGCCACGGCTGCACCCAGCCCGCCGATTAATCCGCCAGCCGCTGCATTAGCCTTAACATCCGCATCTTGGCGCAGTCCTGCTTCAACAATTATGTCATCATTCGTGCTAATGCTTGCATTTTGCCCGACAAAGGCGGTGGTATCGTTTTTCATTGATACGATGCCCACACCTGCGCCGGCATTGATGCCGCCAATAGATGCGCCGCCATCGAACATACTAAAGTCGACGTTTTGCTTGGCTTCGACAGATACTTTACCCGCCGTATTGATGCTTGCGCCATCGCCGATATAGGCGCTTACGCCGCCAGGAGCCGCAGTGCTGTTCAACGCACTGCTAACCTCTATCGTATCAGTCTTGACGGTCGTTGCAACGGCATTGATAGAAGCGCTGTCTTGCTCTGCTAACAGTGTACCAACGGCATTTTTGCTCAATTGGTCATCCACATAACTCTGTACGTTAGCATGAGAAGAATCTTCACCAGAGCTGTTCAGACTACTCTTGGCATCCTCGCTTAGGCCGCTGCCAATGGTATAAACAGACACACCGCCCGCTACCCCGAATGCACCGCCGGAAACGCTGGCCGCATAGCTGTTAATGTCTTTCTTCGCAAAGGCATTAATATCAACAGGGCCCACGGCCTTCACATTGGCGCCGCTGCCAATTGAGGCAGCCGTGTTGGTCTTGATAATGCCGACATCGACCCCGCCGGATACGCCGACAGCTCCGCCGGCTGCCGATCCGCCCACAGAGAAGAGCTTGATGTCATCGACGGCGCTCACGTTGACTGCCTGAGCCGCGCCAACATCTGAACGGTCAAAATTAATGTTTGCGCTGCCAATATGAGCTGTTGTGTCAACGGTCATAACATTAACGGCGACGGCACCGGCCACACCGGCTGACAAGCCGGCCGCACCGCTGGCTGCTACGTCAAAGACATTTTCCGTACTAGTGGCTTCCACCGATAAGCCTTGAATTTGCTTATTGGTGCGGCTAGTGCCGTTTTGCTGATTGTCATAAACTACCACCTTATCACTGCCAGCAGCCTTCGCATCTACTTGCGCCCCATTGCCGATTTCGGCCGTTGTGTCTTTAGTAATTACATTAACAACCACCGCACCGCCAACACCGGCGCCGCCGCCCAAGCCAGCGCTGCCGGAAAGAGTGGTAATCCTTGTATCATCGTTAGCTGCAAGGCGAATGTTATTGTCGGCTTTGACCACTGATGATTCAGCCAAATACGCGTGCGTATCGTTGGTAATGGTATTTACGGTGAGCGCACCGGCCAGCCCGGCTCCCCCGCCAACTGCGCCAGCTGCGGCAATTGTCATAATTTCTTCTGCGGCTTGGGCAGTTACGTTAATATTATTTTTCCCGTCTACAGCGGCAGACTTGCCAACATAGGCAGATGTATTGTTCTTAACCACTGAAGTGTCAACACCGGCTCCTGCGCCGCCGCCGAGACTAGCGGAAGCAGCGCCGCCGACGCCGAGATGGTAATAGTCGGTTGCCGCAGCAATATGTACCGATTGATCAGCCGCTTCACCCAAATTGGATTGGTTGACCTTGGCGCCCTCAGCCACATACGCGGTCGTCGTGTTTTGTACAACACTGACCGAACCGGACCCAGCTGCACTCACAACTGCGCCTCCACTGGCGCCAACAGCGATGTTCTTAATCGCATCTTGCGCCGTAGCGGTAACAGCAACACCCTTGACTGTCGTTTGCTCAATGGTAGCCGTGCGTTCTTTATTCAGATTATCTTTATTGTCTGCTTGACTCAAATATTGATCAGTGGTTTTCATGGTCGGCGCTTTGACCGACCCTGTCGGATCGGTATAGGCCGCTGTAAACGAACCACTGGCCACATTCATACTGTCTTGATTGGCATTCGCTTGGAGAACCGCGTCTTTGCCGACATGAGCATCAGTTGTTTTTGTCACGACCGCAACCGCGCCAGACGCGCCGACACCAACGCCGCCTGCCGTCGCAGCACCGGCGACGAGGTTGATAGTATTATCGTCTTGTGCATTGATACGAATATTGCCATCAGCAGTAAGAACCGCATTATCGCCGACAAAAGCCTTGGTCGTTGCGTTCAGCGTTTCCACTGTAACCGCCCCGGCCACACCCATGCCGCCCGCTGCACCGCTGGCTGCCACATGAGTAATATCCTCTTTCGAGACAGCATCAACGGCAATCGTATCACCAGCACTCACTTTAGCCTGACTGCCAGCGGCAGATGCGATATAGGCTTGGGTATCTTTTGTGATAACATCAATGCCTAGTCCAGCACCGACACCGCCACCACCGGCCGCCGCGCTGCCTGCCACGTTAACTACCGTTGTTGTATCAGCAGCATTGACAATAACATCTTCGCTGTCCGTTCCGCCTTGATTAATGGCAGCGCCTTGATCGATATGCGCTTTCGTTGAAGTATTAAGGACATTAAGGTTAACAGCACCGGCCACAGCCGTCCCCCCAGCGCTGCCGGCGATGGCGAAGGTATTGAGGTCTTCAGCGGCAACGGCACTAACCAGCGTATCGCCCTTCGCATTGACGACCGCCGTTGAGCCGATATGGGCGTCTGTCAAATGATTGATTACAGAGACGGTTACAGCGCCACCGAAGGCACCGGCACCACCAGCAACACTGCCGGCTGCGGATTGCAGCTGCAAGTTGTCCTTGGCGTTAACAGCTACATCACCGCCGGCGTTTATTTTCGCGCCTTCTCGGATAACTGCCGCTGTACCATGAGGCAACGGCGAAACTGGAATCGTGTTATTCGTAACAGCATCGGAAACAGAGATATTCTTCGTCTTATCTCCCATGGTGCCGCTTGCCTGGTCAGCAATATTGTGTGTGTTTCCATCTTCATCCGTATAGGTATATGCATAGCCGCCGATCATGGAATCTGCCTGATTCGTCTGGGCTTTGCTATCAGCATCGCTTTGGGCACTTCCTGATCCATCTTCAGTGCTGAGGTAAGAACGAGCTTCGTCTGTTAAGCTGCCACCAATGGCTAGAACGGATACGCTGCCGGCCACGCCGACAAGACCGCCGCCAGCGCTGACTGTATTGACATTAATATCCTTGGTCGCCAGAGCATTGACATCTACATCATTGGCTGCTGTCACTTCGGCCGCACCAATATAGGCGGTGGTATCGCCTAAGAGCACGCCGACATTAAAGCTGCCAGCCAAGCCGGCGGCGCCAATACCGACAGCCCCGGATGCAGAGAATAATTTAAGATCATCGACTGCAGTCACACTTACGTCCTTGGCGGTGACTTTCGCATTATCATTAATATATGCCGCCGTATCCGCAGTGATTACATTGGTAACGACCGTACCAGCAATACCGGCAAAGAGGGCGCCGCCACCGGCTACAACTGCATCAACGACATTTTCCTCATTGGTCGCTTGAATGGCTAAACCCTGCATGGATTTGGTTGCCCGTTGGCCTTCGGCCTGGGTCTTATTATCTGTACCGGCATAAACAGTCTGGGTGTCGCCGGGCGTATCGCCCAGCGCTTCGACTTCTGCGCCTTTACCAACATAGGCTTGTGTGTTTTTATTAATAACAGTCACATCAACCGAGCCACCAATTCCAGCACCAACGCCAGCTAAGCCAACCCCACCAGCTATAATAGCGAGATTTGTATCATCATGGGCAGCAATACGAACATTGTTGCCTGCTTTTACTACTGCTTCATTATCCGCAGTAGTGGCATCCTCAATATAGGCTTTAGTCTTATTGGTCAACACATTGACCGCCACTGACCCGGCTATGCCGGCATTGTTGCCAACCGCACCAACAGCAGTAACAGAGAAAATACTCTCACTTGCATTTGCAGTCACAGCAATGTCCTCTTGTGCCATGACTTGCGCCGCCTTGGCAATATAGGCTTCCGTATTAGCATCCCGGACAGCAATGTCTGCACCGCCGCCAACACCAGCAGTACCCCCGCCAGCGAAAGCACCGGCTGTTGACAAGCGGTGGAAATCACTGCCCGCGGCTACCAGTACAGACTGGTCGGCGTGTTCGCCGGTTATCGCAGTATTAATCTTCGCCCCTTGATCGATATAGGCCTTTGTTGTATTGGTGATGACATTTGCGCCTACCGAACCTTGTATACCGGCAGTTCCACCAACCGAAGCGCCGATTGCACCTGCTCGGACAGTGTCACTAGAAACAGCGCTGACACCAACGCCATTAATGGCCTGTGTCTGAGCCACAACCGGCTTGGTCAGGTCCTGAATGTCAATTTGCTTGTAAGCATCTTCGTCAGGATCGCTGGTTTCTGGTGCCGCAATCTCATTCTTACCAGGTACATAATTACTGTCATTAATGAATTTTCCATTGGCAACTTGCACCGCAGCACCGTTACCGTCAGCTTGCACAGTCGCATTTTCGCCAATATGGGCATCAGTGGTCTTAGTAATCACGCTGACACCGGCCGCGCCGCCGACGCCGGCGGTGCCGCCGACCGCGACATTGCCGGCCAACAGGTTCATCGTGGTATTGTCAATTGCTGAAGCAACTGCGTTGCCACCCGCATGAATCTGGGCGTTGTCACCGATATAGCCACTGGTATTATTGGTGACAACATATACTACGCCTGAACCGGCCACACCTGCCGTGCCGCCTCCGGCAGCGCTTGCTGCCGCTGCGGTGATGTTTTCGCTGGATTGCGCTTCGACAACAACGTCTTGACCGGCATTTACAACGGTCTTCTTATCAGTAGATGAATCCTTAATTGACGCTTCCGTATCCTTATTAATAACTTCTATTACAGCGCCGGCTCCAACGCCGGCAGTGCCACCGAAGCTAACTGCGCCACCAAAGCTGCCAATGGTTGTATCATCACTGGCGTTAATCAATACACTCTTATCACTGTTTAATGCTGCGCCTGCATCGACAAAGGCTTTGGTTTTGACAATGACAGTCTCAACCACCGCGGAACCGGCCACGCCAGCCGTACCGCCACCCGCGCCGCCGGCAGCAATTGTATTGAGATTTTCTGTAGCCGCAGCCGTGATACTTGTATCCTGACCGGCATTCACGGTGACATTTTTGCCAATCCAAGCCTGTGTATCAGCCCGGACGTTGGTTGTGCCAACGGCAGCGCCAATGCCGGCCGTACCGCCCACAGCAACGCTGGCGGCAACATTTAAGGCGTCAAAGTCATTGTTGGCAGAGACAACGACATTGCCTGTCGTATTAACCTTCGCATTATCAGCGACTTGGGCATGCACTTTATTTTCGGAAACAACAACAGTAGCAACACCAGCTATCCCGGCTGTATTCGCGACTCCACCGCCTAGGCCAAAGACACCCGCATCCTGTGTGGCGTCGGCTGTTACACTAACTGAACCAGACTTATTAATATCGCCGGCAAAAATACTGGAGGTTTCACTGCTATTGATTACATCTGTACTAACTAGTCCAACGCCTGCATTACCGGTTGATAAAGCAACACTGGTGACAAAGGCTTTCGCAGTCGTATCATTACTGCTGCTAAGATCAACCGCACCGTCAGTTGAGACGATTGTACCGCTGCCGACAGATGCCTTGGTTGTATCTTCAAAATAGTTTACAGCAGCAGCGCCGGTAACGGCTACCTTTCCACTGGCAGAGCCAGCGATTGCCTCTGTGTAGTAATTGTTTTGACCAAAGATAATCTGCAAATTACTGTCAGTGAGTGATTCCTTGAGTTTCTCAGGATCATCTGTATTGAATTCAAACGGAACACTGCCGCTTACTTTATGGTTGTTAGCCTGCACGCTAAGACTATTGGCATTAATAACGCCGGCCTTGCCAACTTCAGCAGTGTATTCGTTTTCAGAAACTATCGTAGCAACGGAGGCGCCGATACCTGCATTTTTCGATAAAGCAACACTCCATGCCTTAGCGGATAGTTTACTGGTATTATCAGTCGTTACCATAACATTGCCAGCCTTATCGTCGGCAGTATTATTGATACCATCTTGATTCTGTCCGGTAATACTGACATTGTCTCCCACAGTGGCCTTAGTTACAGCATCCGAATAAGCAACAGCCAATGCGCCGGCCACGCCGACCTTGTCGCCACCCGCGCCAGCCACACCTTCGGCTGAAAGCTTGTTGACAAAGGCATCTGATTTATTTTGCAGTGATTCAGCGGCAACAGTAACATCCCCTGCCGCCTTGACAGTGGTGTTATCGCCAATTGACGCAGCTGTGTCATTGAGTGCAACGCTTATACCAACACCAACGCCGATTCCGGCTTTGGCGCTAGGATCGAGGGCAGCGCCACTGCCACGGGAACTAAAGTCTGATATAGTATCAGCGGTGATGCTTAGTTTTCCTCCGGTAGTGATATTACGCTTCGATGCGGCAGAACCGCCAGTAATACCTGCCTCTACATCATCATCGATGACTGAGACCCCGACCGCAGCAGCAATGTCTACCTTTTTGCCGCCCTGGGTACCTTTTTGTTTGTCGGCAGTGTCTTTTAACGTTTTAGAACTGGTACTCTTGCTGGATGGCTCTTCTCCATCACCAAGTGGATTGGCTCCTTTTGAGCTGGCCTCAGCTACTGCCTCATAAGAACGGTCAGCAGAGGCGGCAATTGTAATATCACCAGCGGAGACGACATCGCGCTTTATCGTCGCGGAAGAAAGAGCTTTGCTGGTAATAACCGCCGCTGACGCACCGATGCCGACGCTATCAGACTTCGTGTCCCCCGTAGCGGTAGCGGTATGGTCGCCGCTATTCGTACTACGAACGGTTATGGAAGATGCATTCAATTTGCTACCTGTATCAACAGTAGCCTGAGTTGTTTGATCCAGTGTAGTTACCGCTACCACTGCATCGATCGCAACACCGCCTGCCGCGCCGCCTGTCGCTTCGGTCTTGGTATCACTGTCGGCCGAGGCAATAACCTGTACAGCGCCAGCGTTACTAATGCCTGCATTAGCACCGATGCTTGCTTTGGTGTTATCCGATACAACGTTAACCGCGACCGACGCGCCAATGCCTACCTTCCCACCGGTAACGCCCTCTTTAGTCGGTAAAGCCTTGGCTTCGCTGAGGCTCTGCTGTTCAGCACGGAGCGTCACATCGCCGCTTCCCGCATTGACGGTCGCGCCACTTGCCACTTCTGCCGTTGTCGTATTGACTACCGTATTAACGGCAACTGAACCGGCTATGCCAACTTTAGATCCACCTGCTCCTGAGGTGGCTTGGGCGCTAAAGTTGTTAGTAATGTCAGGATCTTCTGCAGTGCCAATATCGCGCATAGTAGCGGAAATTTCTAAGCCCTTGATATTGTGGGTGGCCGCGCCGAGCCTGGCTTCATTAGTCGCTGTCACAACATTAACAGCCACAGCGGCGGCGATACCGACCTTGTTGCCGTCAGTACCTACTTTCGAAACAGCTTTGCCTTCCGCGATAGCGGCAGCCGCGCTGTTGTTTGTCGTTTTAATCGCCAAGGTATTGCCAGCAGTGATATCTTTTCCATCTAGAGTATAGGCTTTTGCGCTAGAGGTGCCAACATTGATGCCGACGGCCGCAGCTACGCTAACTGAGCCTTCGCTGGTCTCAGCCTTGGGCGGTGCTGCCAAGCTTGCCTTGGCCTTGTCTGACGCTTTATCTTTAACTACGTCTTTATTGGCAACTATACTTGTCTGATCTTTTACATTTTCGTTAACCTCTTTATCTCCATCTTGGACACTACCGTCATCTTTTGCTGCTTTGCCGCCCGCCGCGCTAGCGATGGCGATGGTTTCAGACGAGCCGGCGTTGTCTGCCTGGACGCTGACGCCGCCGCCTGCAGCTATATTTCTCCCAATCGTGGCTTCTGCTTCATCGACAGCTACTGTTACTCCGACAGCGATGCCGACCGCGGCTTTTTCGCCGTCAGCCTGGCCTTCGGCTGTGGTTTTGCTGCTTCCGGTGTTATCGGCTTTGACGCTGAGGTCGCCACCAAGGGTAAGGGGATCACCACTGCCGATTTTGGCAATGGATTGGTTATCGGCGAGGGTGATTGCAACGACTGGCGTGACGGATACCCCGCCGGCAGAGCCGGCTTTGGCAACGGTTTCAAGCGTGTGTGAACCAGTTGCTGTCAAGGTGACATCGTTAATGCCGGTTGTTTCAGCTCCGGTTAGTTTGGCACCATCTTCAATTTCCGCGATAGCATGGTTAACACCGATGTTTAATGCAACCGATGCACCTATGCCGACTTTTGAACCTGAAGCAATTCCTGACGGCAATGCTTTGACCGTGCTTTCGCTGTTGTTTTCTGCGGTCAGGCTGACATCGCCGCTGTTGGTGACAGTTACATTTGCACCGCTGGCAATTTTCGCCTCACTGCTGTTGTCAACGATGTTGATGGCAACTGAGCCGGCTATGCCGACTTCGGCGGCGCCGGCACCTGATGCAGCTTCTGCTCCGAAGTTCGAGGTTTTATCTTCTTTGCCAGCCTCACCGACATCACGCATTGTGGCGCTAATATCAAGGCCGCCAACTTTATGGACAGCTTTGCCTAAAGTCGCTTGGTTGGTAACGTTGGCTACGTTGACAGCTACCGCTGCGCCGATGCCGACTTTCGAGCCGTCGGTTTCCGGTTTGGCTACTACGCTGCCATCGGCTTTAGCGCTGGCGGCAGCGTTATTGGTCGTTTTGATTGCCAGGGTGTCTCCGGCGGTAATGGTTACACCATCCGGGGTATAGGCTTTGGCGCTTGATGTGCCAACGTTAACGCCAACAGCCGCAGCTACGCTGACTGAGCCTTCACCGGTCTCAGCCTTCGGTAGATTCTCTGTCTTTAAGGCAGTCTTCGATTCTTCCGAGGTTTTATCGGTTAGCTTTGTCCCGTCGGCTGTTTTCTTATCAGTGGCCTTGGTTAATTGCTCGCCCACGGTGTCGTCTACCGTCTTTTTCTCGCCTTCAGGATTGCCTGCGTCTTTCGGCTCTGCTTCGGCTTCAGGTTTTCCGCCTGCCGCTCCGGCTATGGCAACAGTTTCCGTGGCTCCGGCATTGTCTGCTATGAAGCTGACTCCGCCGTCTGCATCAATGTTCCGCGCTGTGATGGCTTCGGCTTGGTCTGTTGCTACGGTTACAGCAATGCCTGCGCCGATCGCCGCTTTTTCACCGTCAGCTTGTCCTTCGGCTGTGGTTTTGCTGCTGCCGGTGTTGTCGGCTTTAACTGTGAGGCTGCCGGTTATGTCTAAGGTGTCACCACTGCCGATTCTTGCTTTGGCCTGGTTGTCTGCTATGGTAAGAGCCACTACCGGCGTGACGGATATGCCGCCTTTGGAACCGGCTTTGGCTTCTGTTATTAAGCTATGGCTACCTTTGGCATCCAAATTAACATTGTTGGCGCCAGTTAGTTTAACAGTATCTTCAATTTCCGCGATGGCATGATTGACTCCCATATTGAGTGCAAAGGAGGCTCCAACGCCGACTTTGCTGCCTTCGGCGATTTGATCTCCATGGGGAACGGCTTTTACCGTGCTTTCGCTGTTGTTTTCGGCGGTCAGGCTCACATCGCCGCTATTGGTAACGGTTACGTCTGCGCCGCTGGCGATCTTCGCCTCACTGCTGTTGTCCACGATGTTGATGGCAACTGAGCCGGCTATGCCGACTTCGGCGGCGCCGGCACCTGATGCAGCTTCTGCTCCGAAGTTCGAGGTTTTATCTTCTTTGCCAGCCTCACCAACATCACGCATGGTGGCGCTAATATCAAGGCCGCCAACTTTATGGACAGCTTTGCCTAAAGTCGCTTGGTTGGTAACGTTGGCTACGTTGACAGCTACCGCTGCGCCGATGCCGACTTTCGAGCCGTCGGTTTCCGGTT
>JAQWAQ010000036.1:0-5295 GCA_028707635.1 Negativicutes bacterium | reverse complement strand
TCTTTTTCTCGCCTTCAGGATTGCCTGCGTCTTTCGGCTCTGCTTCGGCTTCAGGTTTTCCGCCTGCCGCTCCGGCTATGGCAACAGTTTCCGTGGCTCCGGCATTGTCTGCTATGAAGCTGACTCCACCGCCTGCCTTAATGCTCCGCGCTGTGGTGGCTTCGGCTTGGTCTGTTGCTACGGTTACAGCAATGCCTGCGCCGATCGCCGCTTTTTCACCGTCAGCTTGGCCTTCGGCTGTGGTTTTGCTGCTGCCGGTGTTGTCGGCTTTAACTGTGAGGCTGCCGGTTATGTCTAAGGTTTCGCCGCTGCCTACTCTTGCTTTGGCTTGGTTATCTGCTATGGTGATGGCCACTACCGGGGTGACGGATATGCCGCCAGCAGAACCGGCTTTGGCTATGGTTTCCATGCTGTGTTTACCGGTGGCTGTCAAGCTTACGTCATTAGCACCGCTAACTTTTGCCCCATCGGCAAGTTCAGCAAGTACGTGATTAATACCTATGTTAGTAACAACAGAGGCGCCGACCCCGACTTTATCTCCTGTTGCCGGGTTAGTCGGCAGTGAACTGGCGGTATTTTTACTGCTATTTTCAACCTTAACATTGACTGTCTCAGCCTTAACATCACCGGCGCTACCGATTTGCGCCAAACTTTCATTTACATGGACGTTAACGGTTAATGCTCCCGCCACGCCGACATCAGCAGCACCGGCACCGGAAGTTACTTTTGTTGTCAGGCTATTTTCCTCTGTGCCGTTCATAAGGGCTTGGACGGTCAAAGCCTTGCTTTCCAGCTTTTGATTGACAATGGCTTGATTATCTGCTGATACCTTGTTAATACCTACCGCTACACCTACACCAGTAGCACCGGCATCGACAGCACTGCCGTCAGCAGTAAGAGAAGACTGGTTAACAGCTTTACTGGTTACTGCGATGGTATTTGTCGCCTTTGAAGTCTCTGACGAGTCCATATAGGCTTTTGTCGAGCTTGTAATATCATTAATTGCCAGCGCGGCGGCTACAGTAACACCGCCTTCACTGGTTTGAGCATCATCTTGATATTCGGTGAGCTTCTTCTTTGTTTCACTCGTTTCGCCTGTTCCCTGCGCCTTTGCGCCTTTAACTGAGGAAACAGCTTCCGTTGTCACTGTATTTTTTGCTGTTGCGTTAACGGCGATTGAATTAGATTCACTGACCTTGGCTTGTCCAGTAATACCTGCCTCAGTTGTGCTGCTAACTCGCGCAAAACCAAGGCTGCCACCACCGGCATTATTGCCACCGGTTGAGCTGCCGCTATCGCCGCTATTGTCTGCTGCCTTGGCTGATACAGTAAGATTTATTGTATTTTGGGCAGCCAAGCTGACGTCCCCAACAGCTTTAATATCTGTCGTCCCGTCAACTTTTACCCGGGCAGTGCTTTCCACTGCTGCCCCGGCAAAAGCGGAATCACCGGTCAGCCTTGCCATAAAGGATGGGGTTTTTGCACTTATATCGACATCCACGATGGCGTCCATCTTAACGTTACCGCTGGCGGTGATACTGCTATCCTTGACATCAATGGTGGCCGAGGATTTATTTACCGCCAGGCCCAAAAATGCGTCATCGTTATAATCAGTTGTCGCTTTCAGAGTAATATTCTTGCCAGTAAGCGTAGCGCCATCTAAATTAATACTTGCCTCTTGAGTAAAGCTTCCATTATCTAAGAAGCCACCCGTATTTGTTGCAGTAAGCGAAATGTTACCGTCGGTTGCGCCCTCATACCCTTTGGCTATAATCTGTGCGCCCCTTGTTACATTGATTTTCTCAGCAACAATTTCAATATTACCATCTTCCGTAACAGCATATTTTGTTCCTGCGGTTACGCCATTAGCATTTACGACATCACTAAAATTAGGACTTGTCCCAGTAAAATGCGCCTTAGACAGCAGAGCACCCGAATGCTCTACTTGATTTGCGGCCAATTTAATATTGTCAATTGCATTAATTCTACCTTGAACAGTAATGAGTCCGCTGCCGCTAATGGGAACCGGACCGTCAATAACCAGGTTGCCGAATGCGCCTGGGTCTGTTGGTGAGAACTTATCCATAAAGGCTTTTGTCGGTGTCAGCGCCGTGAATGAGCCCACATTAACTATACCAGTTGAGCCGACAAGCAGACCATGGGGATTAAGGAAGTACACATTACCGCCAATGGCTCCATCTTTTATCGAGTTCAGTGTACCATATATGGTCGAACGCTCCGTATCGTTAACCATATTAATAAGATTGTTGGCAGTAGTACGCAACTTCAAATTGACGGTATTGCCGCTATCAATGTTAAATCTGCTAAAAGAGTTAAAACCGATATTGCCGCCACTGCTGTATGTATCGGTACTGATATTGGTGATCTTGTCATTGATGGGATCGACTGTTACTGTCGTCGCAGTTTTTCCATCAGGGTTAATCGCATTAGCCATAACTGTAAGTTGCTGTGTCCCTAGCATGCTAATTATAGCCACCGATGCTGCTACCGGTCGCAAAGATTTAGCTACTTTTTCGACAAAGAGGTTCCGTCTTCTGGATTGAGCTTTAATAATTCTAGGCTTCATCCAATGTTTATTCCTTGCCCAGTGCGGCTTACCACGTTTCCAGGCCCGACGCCATTTTCTCTGCATTTTCACAAAGAACACCTCTCTTTATACTGTTTAGGTAAATAGTTGCTCAAAAAAGGACTAACTTTCAGAAGATTGTAGTATTTCTGCATCTTGAAGTTTTCTGATTATTTAAAAGCCATCTTCGAGGACGTTTTACAAGTTATGTCAATAAAAATGCTGGAATTATATCGTCTACTTACAAATTTAGTGGTCAAATACATATTAGAGCCCCTTTCCCCAAAATACATCTAATTAATCTAAAGTATACTTTTTCAGGATAATTGCGGCAATAATATGTCAGTAATTGGCGCCTTTTCGGGGATAACTGGTAATAGGCGCAAAAAAAGTGCACCTATTGTGTGCACTAAAAAATGTTATATCAATTTTAAAAATAATTATATAGGGTCGTCTCTATCCAATGACATCATAATGTCCATAGTGCTTACTCGCTGTTTCAGATTCTTGGCAAAGGTACGACTTACCGGAACGGTTTTCGTAATGCCGACGATTTTAATGGAGTAGGCATTACGAAAGCGGGGCGCGATATATTCGATCTTCTTCAGATTCACGATATAGGCAGTATGGCAACGGAAAAATAGTTGTTTCGGCAAGCGGCTTTCCAAGTAAGAAAGGCTGTGTTGCAATATATATACACCGTTAGGAGTCACGGCAACAACATTTTTGCTTTCGGTTGTGAAATAGAGAATCTCCTCTGGACTAAGCAGATAGGTACTTCCAGCATTTTTCCCGAAAATATAATCATTAGCGTTCCCCCGCTCAGACGAATGCTTTGCAGCAGACCGTAGCAATTGAAGCTGCTGTTCAACTTTTCTGGCAGTAATCGCCATCCGTTCCATAGTAATCGGTTTTAGCAGGTAATCTTGCGCGTTGGTTTCAAACGCTCGAATAGCATAATCCCTGTAAGCAGTAACAAAGACAACGACAAGAGCAGGCCTGATTTCGCGCATTTTTGCCATTAGTTCCATTCCCTTGATACGTGGCATTTCAATATCCATAAAAACGACATCCACCTCATGGTTTGCACAAAACTCCAGCGCGTCCTCCGGAACGGCGCATGCCCCGGCCACGTTAAAGGCGGGAAAAGACTTCAGTATATATTTCAAGTTCGATAATGCCATTGGTTCATCGTCCACCAACAGGGTCTGAATCATCGCAAAAAATCTCCTATATAATTACGAAGTAGAAAACCACCACAGTACTGTTTCCCATTATGAGATACGACAAGCTTTCTAAAAATTCCTTTATAATTTGACAAATTAGGTCAATTCCATCTATTCTAAGGATATAAAAGGAAGTATTTATCATATGACTAACCGGTTATCGCCAGGAGATTAATATGAAAAAACTGACCCATATTTTTAGTTTTATCTTCACCCTACTCTTCGCCTTAAACATAACGGTGGCTGCCGCCCCATCGGACAAGCAAGTCTATGCACCACCAATAGCGACTGACGGCATCATTGATCTCCAATCCATTGATTGGCAAAATACGAGCGTAGTCAAACTGGACGGCGAATGGGAATTTTACTATCAAAATCTGCTCACCCCCCAGGATTTTACCGAAACAGCAGCTTATCCCCGCCATCTGGTCAAAGTTCCCGGCCCCTGGAACAACTATACCTTAGAGGGAGAGCCTGTAGAAGGTTCCGGCTATGGAACCTATCGGCTGATCATCCACACTCCGGATGCCAGCCGCCAGTTGGCTCTGAAGTTCCCCTTTCCCTACACCGCTCACAAGTTGTGGGCCAACGGCCAATTAATATCAGAAGCGGGTGTCGTCACCACTAACGTCGCCACCAGTGAGGGCCGTTTTTATGATAAGATCCTTCCCATTAAAACTGCCGGAAATCGCATTGAATTGGTCATGCAGGTATCCAACTTTATGCACGACAAAGGCGGCCCCCGACGCTCTATTACTTTCGGCGACCAGAATGTGTTGGAACGTGAATTCTTTCGTTCCACTAGCATCAACCTCTTCACCTTTGGTTTTATGGTCGCCCTCGGCTTAACCTACAGTTTCTTCTTTCTTATCCGCCATTTTGAAAAGACGGCGGCCTTTTTTGCCGCGTTTGTTGTGACATTTTCCTTGCGTGAATTGACCACTGGAAACTCGATTATCGTTTATCTCTTGCCATCTTTACCCCAGACATTGATCTTGAGGAGCGAATACATGACCATGTTTGCCCTTGTTTTCTATGCCTGGTTTGTCCATGCGCTGCTGCCCGGCAAAATACCGGACCGACTGATAAAAGCCATTACACTCACTTCGATAATCCAGTTGGTACTAATCGCCTTTGCCCCGGTTTCCTTCTTTACCAGAATTCTTCCTATCAATCAACTGTTTTTGACTGCTCTTCTCATCTATTTACTTGCCGTTATCGCAAAGGCCAGCTGGCAGAAAAATCACGATGCCAGACTTCTCCTTATAGGACATCTCAGCTTGGTCGCCGCCATCATTCATGATGAGATTTACTACACTGACCTCATTCAAACCGGCGACCTTTACTCCCTGGGTGTGATCATCCTGACAGGTATCCAGTCCATCCTAGTATTGCGGCGTTTCATTACCGCCTTTGGCGTCATAGAAGTCCTCAACCAGAAACTAACAGAAATGAACAAACTCAAAGACGACTTTTTAGCCG
>JAQWAQ010000035.1 GCA_028707635.1 Negativicutes bacterium | reverse complement strand
TGCCGCTATCTTGCAGAGTTTAGGCGCCAAAGTCACACTAAGCGATACGAGACCTAGGCAATTAATTGATAAAGATTTTTCAAAGTTAGAAACTCTTGGAGTTTCTCTAGTATTAGGAAGTCAGGATGAGAGCTTGCTAGCAGGTATTGACTGTGTTGTGCTTTCTCCTGGCGTATCGATTTATATCCCGCTTATCAAAGCAGCGAAAGCAAAAGAAATACAGGTAATAAGTGAGGTTGAAGTTGCTTATCAATTATGTAAAGCACCAATAATTGCCGTAACTGGCACTAATGGTAAGACAACAACGACAACTTTGCTTGGTGAAATGCTAAAAACAACGTACAAAGATGTAGTCATTGGGGGTAACATTGGGCAGGCACTCTCACAAGAGGTAGCAATGGTAGGCGATTCGGGGATTGTTATTGCAGAAATCTCAAGCTTTCAGCTTGAGGCAGCTTTAAGTTTTAGGCCGAAAATTGCTGTCATCCTAAATATTACTCCTGACCACATTGATAGGCATCGAACCATGAATACTTACATAAAGATGAAAGAGAAAATATTTGCTAAGCAGACTCTAAATGATTTTATCATTCTCAATTACGACGACGATATTGTTAGAAATATGGCTAATAAGGCCCAGTCGAAAGTTGTGTTTTTTAGCCGGAAGACGGTGCTGACGTCAGGGGTATTTGTGCAAGATGATATTATTAAAATCAACTGGAATGGGGATGTCATTTCGATATGCTCAGTAGCCGACCTGCAAATAAAAGGTGCTCATAATATTGAAAATGCATTGGCGGCATGTGGTGCAGCATTTCTTGCGGGTGTCAAAGCTCACGAAATGGCACGGGTTTTGCGTGGGTTTATTGGTGTAGAACACCGTATTGAGCCTGTAGTTACGATTAAAGGTGTTCAATATTACAACGATTCAAAGGCAACAAATCCTGAATCGGCTATAAAAGCACTAGAGGCATTTAGCGGTGGAGTGATATTAATTGCGGGCGGCCGAGACAAGAAGACTGATTTAACCGAGTTTATGAAACTTGTCAAGGAAAAGGTAAGACATTTGATTTTAATAGGTGAGGCTAGTGATCGATTTCGGGAATCAGCTATCCAGCAGGGTGTAAAAAATATCTCTTGTGTGGTGGATATGAAAAGTGCAGTAAGGTTAGCGCACGAGTTCGCTAGAGAAAAGGAAGTAGTTTTGCTGTCGCCAGCTTGTTCCAGTTATGATATGTTTAAGAATTATGAGGAACGGGGGAGAGCATTTAAAAACTTCGTTCAGCAATTAGCCTAAAGGGGGGAGTTGTCTTGGGGAGTAGACCTAAATCACCCGATCCTATCATTTTTTGTGCCATAATAGCGTTGTTAGCCATTGGTGTTGTCATGGTATATAGTTCGAGTGCGGTCTCTGCCTATGTCAACTTTCAAGATAGTTATTACTTCCTAAAACGGCAGCTTATATGGGTTAGTTTAGGGCTTATTGCTATGTTTCTTACTATGAATATCGACTATCATGCTTGGCGAAAGTTAGCTAAGCCGATCATGATTGTTACTTTAGTGCTTTTAGTCTTAGTCCTTGTTCCTGGCTTGGGAAGAGTTGTAAATGGCGCTAGACGATGGTTGGGAGTGGGATCCATCTACATGCAGCCATCGGAAATTGCCAAGCTGAGTATGGTACTGTTTTGTGCAAGTAGCTTATCGTTGCGTCAAGATAAGATTACAAGTTTTGTCAAAGGCGTCCTCCCTCAATTAGTGGTATTGCTTCTGGTGTTCGGGCTTATTCTTAAAGAGCCTGATCTTGGAACAGCCTTGGCGATAGGTGGCACAGTCTTCGTCCTGCTATTTACAGCTGGGGCAAAATTGTCCCATTTGTTTTCATTAGGCTTTGCTGGAGTGTTCGGCATTATTTCTGCTATCATTGTTGAGCCGTATAGAATGAAGCGTCTCTTGGCGTTTAGTGATCCTTGGTCAGATCCTCTCGACACCGGGTATCACATTATTCAATCACTGTATGCCATTGGTTCAGGAGGGTTGTTTGGTGTAGGCCTTGGGCGAAGCAGGGAAAAATTCTTGTATTTACCTGAGCCTCATACTGATTTTATTTTTGCAATATTAGGTGAAGAGTTGGGTTTTATTGGAACCATTACTATTATATTGCTCTTTTTCTTGTTTGCATGGCGTGGCTTTAAAGTGGCTATTTCAGCGCCCGATATTTTTGGTAGTTTAATGGCAGCGGGACTTACAACAATGATCATTATGCAGGCGCTGATGAATATTGCGGTAGTTACTGCATCAATGCCTGTAACCGGAATACCTTTGCCATTCTTAAGCTTCGGCGGTTCAGCGCTAATTTTTACATTATCTGGAGTAGGAATATTACTAAATATCTCACGCTATGTTAATTTAAAATGAGGGGGCAATTCACAAATGCGCGTCATTTTATCAGGTGGGGGGACAGGTGGACACATCTACCCCGCTATTACTATAAGTAGGGCTATTCAGGAAAAAGTTAAGGCGTGTGAAGTACTGTTTGTTGGCACTAAACAGGGACTAGAAGCAGACATAATACCCAAAGAAGGCTATGCTTTTAGTACAGTTAACGTAAGTGGGTTTGAGCGACGCTTTACATTAAAGAATTTGACTACATTATTCCAATCAGCGGCAAGTGTTTGGCAATCACAAAGGATTATTCGGAAGTTTAAACCGGATATTGTTATTGGTACAGGAGGGTATGTTTGCGGTCCGGTTCTTTTGGCAGCTAGCTTACTTGGGGTGCCGACAATGGTTCAGGAACAAAATGTTATTCCTGGGATTACCAATAAAATTTTGGCCCGTTTTGTTAATAAAATTGCGGTTGGTTATGCTGATGCTGCGAATTATTTTCCCCAAAAAGAAAAGATTGTTTATACAGGCAATCCAATCCGGCCTGAGGTTATGTCTGCTTCACGTGAAGAGGGCATTGCAGCTTTGGGACTTGACCCCGAAAAACGGACAATCCTTATTTCCGGAGGAAGTCGGGGGGCGCGCAGTATAAACAACGCAATGATCGATATATTCAATTATTTTACTAGTCAAAACGATGTCCAACTATTGCATGTTACGGGAAAAAGCGAGTATAATGGCATAGTTGGAAAATTAGAACAGGCTGGTATAGATATTACCTCTACTGGAAATATTAGTATAAAACCCTATTTGTATAATATGCCTCTTGCCTTAGCAGCAGCTGATCTGGCAATATTTCGAGCAGGTGCCGTTGGATTGGCTGAATTAACGGCGCGTGGTATTCCATCAATTTTAATACCTTATCCATATGCTGCTGAAAATCATCAGGAGCATAATGCGAGTGTTATGAAGCGCTATGGCGCCGCTGCCGTTATACTGGACAAAAACCTCACGGGTGATACACTTTTAGCATTAGTTAATGAATTAATCAATGACTGTTCTAGACTCAAAAAAATGGCTGCCGCTAGTAAAAGTTTAGGCCGTCCTGAAGCAGCCGGTCATATTGCACAACTTGCTATTGAATTAGCTGATTTATAAGATGATTAAAACATTAATTCTAGTAACATCAATACCCCGATGTTCATACAATAAGATACGCTATGAATGCGGGGTGTGGCTCGAGAAAGGAGCGAGGGTTTTTTGTTGAAACACATCAGGAAATTTCATTTTATTGGTATTGGTGGTTCAGGTATGAGCGCCATTGCTACTATCTTGCTACAAATGGGCTATGATATATCAGGCTCTGATATGAGTGCTTCGGAGGCAACGCAGAAATTACAAAGAATGGGTGCGAGGGTTTATATTGGTCATCATGAACAAAATCTTAGTGATACCCAAGCAGTTGTCGTCTCTACAGCCATTCCCGATACGAACCCAGAAGTTCTAGCTGCAAAGTTGCAAAACATTCAAATTTATCATCGCTCTGATGTTGTTTCCGCCTTAATGGATGAGCGCAAAGGTATTGCTGTAGCTGGTGCCCATGGTAAAACAACAACAACATCTATGATCGCGGTTATGCTTGAGAAAGCTGGTATTGACCCGACTTTCATTATTGGCGGGGAAGTGGGTTATCTTGGTGGTAATGCTAAACTAGGTGCAGGAAGCTGGCTGGTTGCTGAAGCTGACGAAAGTGATGGATCATTTTTAAAGCTTTCGCCGGAAATCGCTGTTGTCACTAATATTGAAAATGATCATATGGATTTCTATCAAACAATGGAAAATATTTTACATACATTTGAGGAGTTTTTATTAAAAATTCCTCAAGATAGCGGCCTGGCTGTTTTATGTTTTGATAACAGCCATATCCGTGATATGGCCAGAAATTTAGATAGAAAATTTATATCCTATGCCATTGATTATGACGATGCCGAGTACCGCGCTAGTAATATACGTGCTCATGGTGCGGCGACAATTTTCGAGGTCTATCGATTTGAGCTTTTACTCGGAACTATGCAGTTAGATGTTCCAGGGCGGCATAACGTAGCGAATTGCTTAGCGGCTATTGCAGTAGGCATTCATCTGGGATTGCAATTTGATCAAATAGTAGAAGGTCTGGGTGTTTTTCAAGGAGCCAAACGACGTTTTCAGACTAAGGCAAAGCTAAATGGAATTTGGGTTGTAGATGATTATGCTCACCACCCGACAGAGATAGCTACAACCCTTTTAGCGGCGCGACAAACGACTCCTAAGAGGCTGATTTGCGTTTTTCAACCTCATCGATTTTCCAGGACCATGCTACTCAGAAAAGAATTTGGGAGTGCATTTGCTCCAGCTGATTTACTCATTCTAACCGATATTTATGCCGCTGGTGAAAGGCCGATTCCCGGAATAAACGGCGGGGTTATTAAGGAGGAGGTTGAGAAACAGGCTATTCATAATGTCGTCTATATTCAAGACAAAGATAAAATTGCTCGATACTTAAGTGAAATTACCGAGCCTGGCGACTTAGTCATAACAATGGGAGCGGGAAATGTTTACCAAGTCGGTGAGGAACTTATAGAACTGCTAGTAAAAAAGTAAAGTTTTGTGTTTTGTCTTCCCATGGAAGACATTATCTTTTTAGATGGGGTGGTTGTACTTTTCTAGGGGGGGAGACGATGGAGAAATTTATCGTCACAGGAGAAGTACAGCTTCAAGGTAGTCTTAAAATTAGTGGCGCAAAAAATGCTACACTACCAATCATGGCTGCATCGCTGCTATGTTCAGGTGTAAGCGTTATTCATGATGTTCCTTTCATTCGGGATATAAGTGCTATGCAGGAGATTTTGGTGCTGTTAGGTGCTAAAATTGTCCGCGAAGGGAATGCGCTTATTATTGATACAACCAATGTAAGCAAGATTGAGATACCCGAGCACCTTATGCGTGAGATGAGAGCGTCTGTTTTCCTTATGGGTCCTTTGCTAGGAAGGTTTAAGAAGGTCAGACTATCTTATCCGGGGGGGTGCGATATCGGCCCACGCCCAATTGATTTGCATATCAAGGCACTTGAAAAAGTGGGGGCAAAAATAAGGGAACGTTTTGGATTTATTGATGCAGAAGCATATAAATTAACTGGTGGCGATATACATTTTGATTTTCCGAGTGTAGGTGCAACTGAAAATGCCATGATGGCAGCCGTTCTTGCTGAGGGTGCAACAATTATCAGAAATGCTGCTAGAGAGCCCGAAATTAACGATTTGCAAACTTTTCTGAACAAAATGGGTGCAAAAATATCCGGAGCAGGAACAGATACAATTTGTATCGAAGGAGTAAGTAAGTTATTCGCTACTGAACATACAATTATGCCAGATCGCATTCAGGCTGGGACTTTTCTGATGGCTGGAGCAATGACACATGGTGATGTTACGATTGAGAACATTCGCCCTGAATATCTCTTTTCTGTGTTAGATAAACTGGAAGAGATTGGTGCTCATATTACGACGGCTGAAAATTATATCCGTGTTAAAGCAGGTGAGCTACGCGGAGTTGATATCAAAACACTACCATACCCAGGTTTTCCGACAGACCTGCAAGCCCCAATTTTATCGCTATTTACCATTGCAAAAGGAACAAGTGTAATTACTGAGACGATTTTCGAGAATCGATTTAAACATGTGGATGAATTATCGCGAATGGGTGCTAAAATCAAAGTAGAAGGTCGTACTGCCATTATCCGGGGTGTATCAAAGCTGACCGGAGCCTGTGTAGCGGCACCGGACCTCAGGGCTGGTGGATCACTTGTCTTGGCGGCATTAGCTGCCGAGGGAGTTTCCGAAATTGAAAGCGTATATCATATCGACAGAGGTTATGAAAAATTTGAGGAAAAGTTACAGAGTCTTGGCGCAAATATTATACGCCGCAGAACTTGATGGGGGGATCGAATGTGAAATCAAAAAAGGTTGCAGTTGTCATGGGGGGGCCGTCAGATGAGCGGGAAGTCTCGCTTAACACTGGACGGGCAATATTAAGCGCACTTCAAGCAAAAGATTATAATGTCATTGGTATCGATCTTGAGCCAGAACGTTTTGCAACTAAAATAATACAAGAGCATGTTGAAGTTGTCTTTAATGCTATTCATGGTAAATATGGCGAAGATGGGAAAATGCAAGGAGCTCTGGAATTATTAGGGATTCCTTACACTGGATCAGGTGTTTTAGCAAGTGCGATAGCTATGGATAAGGGAATATCTAAACAGATTTTTATCGCAGCCGGAGTTCCGACACCACGCTCGTGTTTATATACTAAAAAAGAGTTGTCGAATACACTGCTGATAAAGATTGAATCAGAGTTTGGTCTTCCTGTTGTTGTTAAGTCAGCTTCCCAGGGATCAAGTATCGGCGTTTATATTGTGGAAAAAACAAGCGATCTTCAAGAGGCTATGAACCAGGCCTTCAAATATAGTGAAAGTGTTTTGGTTGAGGAGTATATAAAAGGCCGAGAAGTTACTGTGGCGGTTCTGGGAAATAATAATCCGAAAGCTCTTCCAATCGTTGAAATTGCGCCACATTCGGGGCGTTATGACTATCATTCAAAATATACTAAAGGTGCAACCGAATATATTGTTCCTGCCAAACTTGATGATCATGTTGCATCAAGTTTGCAGCAAGTTGCTATTGATGCATTCATAGCACTTGGGTGTAAGGGGATTGCCAGGGTTGACATTATGATTGATAAACAGAATAGACCGTATGTGTTAGAGGTTAACACCATACCTGGTATGACCGCTACAAGTTTAGTTCCTAAGGCGGCTGCCGCGGCGGGAATAGCTTTTGATGACTTGTGTGAACAGCTGCTATTAATGACTCAAGAAAAATAGTTATTTTGTAAAAAAGGCAGCATATTACAGTGCTGCCTTTTTTTTTTAGTTTATAGGATCAATAAGTTGTTGTATAATGACTTAGAAGCCTCTCTAGTCACAGGAGTGATTGAATGCAAAAATTCACCCAGATGAGAAGACCAGGACAGGATAACCAAACGATCGGGTATGTTTTTTCAGTGTTATTAATTATACTAATTATACTTATTGCTGGTTTTGTATTGGTAAATTCGACGTATTTTAATGTCGGCAAAGTAACAGTAGACGGAAATAAGTATATGCTAACTGAAGAGATTTACCGTATTGCTGAAATTCCGGATCCGGTGAATATTTTAAAATTGAATACTGGTGATATTCAAGAACGCCTTAAAAGAGACTTGCGTGTGGCAGACGTAGATGTTACGCGTAAATTCCCTGGTACTATAGTTATTAGCATTAAGGAACGTCAGCCACTTGCCTATGTGGCTAGTGGATATGGATTTGTTGAGATTGATGATAAAGGCGTAATATTAGCTGCTTATAAAAGCCTCAAACAAATTAACGTTCCGATGATTACTGGAATAAGGTTGGAAAGCGGCTATATCGGCGATCATGTTGAGAATCAGCAGATAAAACCAGTTTTAGAGTATTTGTCACAGTTAGAAGGACCAATACTTAATCAGATATCCGAAGTTAATATTCAAGCAAGTGGAACTATAGTTTGCTATACTGTAAAATCGTCACAGTTAAAGCTTGGCAAGGCAGATAGAATGGCTGATAAAGCTAGATTGACGAACGAAATACTACGTGAATTAGCTGATAACAGTGCTAGAATAGATTATATTGACTTGAATTATGCTTCTCCGTTTATTAAATTCAAATCATAGTTAGATTGACAATGGATGTAATTGAAAGGGGTGAAACAGTGCTATCTATAAAGCAAGGACAAGCGGCTATTGCTTTTGTGTGTGTTATTTTAGGATTTATGCTTGCGGTACAATTTCGAACAACCCAAGATATTCGGTCTACCGTGCCCTATCAGCGAATCGAGGATTTGTCCCAGCGTTTGATTCAAACTGAAAAAGAACGTGATACTTTACAAAACCAAATCAGTGAGTTAAGGAAATCAAGTGCTGAGGCAGCCACCACTCAACAAGCGGAGTTAGTACGAATGGGAGCTGGTGTTGTTACAGTGCAAGGCCCTGGCGTTTCAATAACAATAGACGATAGCAAGCGGCAATCGAAGCTTGGTGAAAATCCGAACTTATATATAATTCATGATGATGATATTTTAAAAGTTATTAATGAGCTCTGGGCTGCTGGGGCTGAAGCCATTTCCATTAACGATCAACGTTTAATCGCTAGTTCAGAGATTCGTTGTGCTGGGCCAACCTTATCTGTAAATAATACCCGCTATTCGCCGCCTTATGAAATTAAAGCAATTGGAGATCCGACCACGTTGGAAAACGCGCTGAAGATGCGCGGGGGGGTTGTAGAAACATTGCAGTTTTGGGGGATTCAAATTTCAATTAAGACCCAAGACAACCAAATTGTTCCGGCCTACAAAGGTGCTTTTCGTTTTGAACTTGCCAAGCCGGTAAAGGATGGTGTTTAGTCATGATGCTACCGGTGATTGGCCTGATTATTGGACTCGGTATTGGTGCTTTATTCCCAGTTAGTATACCAGTTGAATTTGCAAAGTTTATGTCAGTAGCCTTATTGGCTGCGTTGGATTCTGTATTTGGCGGGTTACGTGCTGGAGCCGAAGAAAAATTTGACAATACAATTTTTATTACTGGTTTTTTTACAAATGCTTTATTAGCTGCCAGTCTTGTTTATATGGGCGATCGTTTAGGAATTGATTTATATTATGTTGCTTTATTGGCATTTGGCTTGCGCATTTTCCAAAACTTGGCAATTATTCGCCGATATTTTCTAAAGAAATGATGCTTCTAATAATAGAAACCGTCTTGCGGCGGTTTCTATTATATTATTTAGGCATTTTTGCTATATATCTTATAGGACCTAAGCTGTATATTTTTAAATACTATATTTTCTTCTGTAACAAAAAAAGGGAAAATGATAATTCTGTTGAAACATATGGAATGTAACATAATATTTAGGGCGAGGGAAAGGCATGGACAAACGCCACATATTGGGAATTGATGTAGGTACAGCGGCAGTCAAAGTTTTTTCCGGAACAATGGCAGATGAGAATGATATTATTATTAATAGCATTGGTCTTATGCCGACCCGTGGGTTGGACAAAGGTGTCATATCGGACTGTAACGCTTTGTCAGCTTCTATTCGACAAGCGGTTAATTGTGTGATAGCAGCTGATCAGATTGCTGGTATAAATGCCTACCTTGGGATAGGTGGGATGGGCCTTAACTCTTTGCACTGCGCAGGCAGTGTTGCACCATTATCGCCCAAGGCTATAACTAGCGAAGATATTGATCGGGTTTGTCGCTCAGCAGTGCTTGCTGGCGTTCCAACGGGATTGGCAGCTCTGCACGTGCTTCCACTATGTTTTTGGGTTGATAAAGAACGACAGACAGTAATACCGATTGGGAAAAAGGGTGCCTGCCTCGAAGTTGAAGTTTTTATCGTAACTGTTCCTCAAGCCTCCCTAAACGAGCTCATAGAGGCTGTGCAGAAGACCGGTATACACGTTGCCGGTGTTGTTGCAAATTCTATTGTTGGTACACAAGCATTACAGGCTCATGACGGTGGAACTAGAGGTATTGTTGTTGACATTGGGGCCGGTATAACCGAAATCGCGCTATATCAGGAAGGGGTAATATATTACTCAGCATCCTTGCCGCTTGGCGGTAATTATATAACACGCGATATTGTGAAAGCGCTGGAGATTAGTGAACAACACGCCGAAGGGGTAAAACGTTATTATTCCCGTCTTGATAGAGCGTTGCGTGGACAAGCAGTAATGCTTGATTGCAATGACTATGGCACGATTGATAAGCAGGTTTCTTACGACTTTCTTTCCAATGTAATCGAAAGTAGAGTGGAAGAGATAGTGTTTTTTCTTCAGGAGTATGTGAAAGGATTGAAAGTTGATCATCCTATCGACGAGATCTTGTTCACTGGTGGATGTTCCGCTTTGCCAAGCTTTAGCATTGCGCTCGAAAAATGCTTTGGTGTACAGGTGAAAATAAAAGTACCTGATCAGCTATTGGCGGAATATGCGTATCCAAGTAATACAGCTTGTTACGGTATCATGCTTCATGCCGCTCACCACAGCGCTAGGATGGAATTGGAGTTCTCGACAAATCCTTGGAGTACATTTTTTAAAAAGATTAGAAAGTTCTTTTGATAGCGTGGAATACAGAAATAAGGAGGAAAAACTTTCATGCTAGAATTCGATATGGATTTAGAACAGTTTGCTTCTATTAAAGTTATTGGAGTTGGCGGTGGAGGAAACAACGCCGTAAATCGTATGATTACCTCGGGTCTCAAAGGCGTTGATTTTATATCAATTAATACCGATGCACAGGCTCTCGTTCATGCCTTAGCGCCTCATCGCATCCAAATAGGCGAGAAGCTGACGAAAGGGCTAGGTGCGGGAGCAAATCCTGAAGTTGGCGAAAAGGCGGCCCAAGAGAGCCGTGAAGAAATCATCAAGGCATTGCGCGGAGCAGATATGGTATTTGTCACTGCAGGAATGGGTGGCGGTACCGGAACTGGTGCTGCACCAGTTGTTGCTGAGTGTGCAAAAGAGGTTGGTGCTTTGACAGTGGGGGTTGTAACAAAACCTTTTGCTTTTGAAGGCCGTCGCCGTCAAGGTCAAGCCGAACGCGGAACGGCTAAGTTAAAGGAAAAAGTCGACACATTAATAACGATACCTAATGATCGACTCATGCAGGTTGTCGATAAGCGTACACCCATTGTAGAGGCTTTTAGGATTGCCGATGATGTGTTGCGCCAGGGTGTTCAGGGTATTTCTGACCTAATTGCTGTGCCTGGACTTATAAACCTTGACTTCGCTGATGTAAAAACAATTATGCTGGAACAAGGATCGGCCCTTATGGGAATTGGCGTAGGCTCTGGAGATAATAGAGCCGTATCAGCAGCCGAGGCTGCGATTCGCAGTCCACTACTTGAAACGTCTATTGAAGGCGCTAGAGGTGTTCTATTGAATATCACTGGTGGTCCTAACCCGGGATTATTTGAAGTAAATGAAGCGGCCGAAATTATTTCAAATGCAGCTGATCCAGAGGCGAATATTATCTTTGGATCGGTAATTGACGAAGCTTTTGGTGATGAAGTACGAGTAACTGTAATCGCAACCGGATTTGATGCTAAACCCGTAAAACCTGCACCTAACAGTGGGGAATATACAAAAATTGAACCATTTAGACATCCGGATCTTGACATTCCGGCTTGGATGCGCCGTTAGATAAAGATTCTTTTGTCAGATAAATATTATTAGTTTTAAAACCAGCCTTTTTGGCTGGTTTTTTTATTTTGTAATTTGTCAAAGGGAATTTTAACGGGACAATTAGCGCAGATTCGGCTATTTCTCCCACTATCTTAAATTAAATACTATAAAATAGGCTTGCATAAATTTACAAATTTTTGAAATTAACCTTGGTATACTAGGAATAAACCTTCTAAATAAACCATAAATTGTTATGAAAGTCATTTCGTGAAATTTGGCTAGTCGGGTAGGTATTATAAATGTATATATATGTTGATGTAGTGTTCTGCGTCAATATAATCATGAATACTGTTATCTTATTGGCGACGGCGTGGCTGGCGCGAATTTCTTATGTTTGGTGGCGGGTATTACTAGCATCTGCCTGGGGAGCTGCCTACGTAATCGGAGGTGTAGTGCCACAACTGGCACTTTTCTACACCCCTGTATTTAAAGTAGTTTTGTCGTTCTCCATTATTTGGGCCGCATTCGGTCTCAAAACGTGGAAAGCGTTATTGCTGCAAATAGTAATATTTTATATTGCTTCATTTATTTTAGGGGGGGCGATAATGGGGTGGTTATTTTTTTTGTATTCGGGTGATCCCTTTACTAATATAAATAAATTGCCTCTAGCGTCATGGACGTCATTAGCTTGTGGTAGTATTTTATGTTTGTTGTTTATTGTTGTCTTAACTAAGTTTGTACTAAATCGTATGTTGCGTCAGCGTACATTATACCAAGCTGAAGTAAGGTATAAGGATAAATGTGTTGCATTTACTGCAATGCTTGACACTGGTAACGCGCTTTATACAATTCTAGGTCGCAGGCCAGTTGTATTAATCAATCAGACGACGGTGGAAAAAATTATGGATGATAGTGTAGTAAGTTTTATGCAGGATTGTCCGGCTGACCGGTGGATAGAAAGTTTAGACGTATGTGAAGACGACGTATGGTTGTCACGTGTTCAAATTATTCCCTACCGGGCAGTGGGGAATAATAGCTTGTTGTTAGGGTTTAGACCTGATGGATTAGTGATTAAAACCAAAAGTGGCCGTGTTGAAACTGACAATGTAGTTTTAGGAGTTTATCAAGGCGTTCTGTCTAATAACGATATGTATCAGGCGCTGCTGCATCCTGCAATTCTAAAGGTATAATAGGGGGCGAAACAATGCGTGTTAAATGGCCGATAATAAAGCTAGCAATCAAACTTAAAATCATTGCTCTGTTGCAAGCATTAAAGTTACTGGATCACGACGAGGTTTTTTATGTTGGTAGTACTGAGATTTTACCGCCTCCTCTTAGTAATGACGAAGAAGTATTCTTGCTTACCCGGCTGCAAAAAGGTGATAAGGCTGTAAAGAGTGTATTTATCGAGCGCAACTTGCGATTAGTGGTATATATTGCGCGTAAGTTTGAGAATACCGGAGTAGGTATCGAGGACTTAGTGAGTATAGGCACAATTGGTCTTATAAAGGCTGTGAATACCTTCGATCCGATAAAGAGGATCAAGCTTGCGACATATGCTTCACGATGTATAGAGAATGAAATATTAATGTATCTTAGAAGAAATAGCAAAACGCGTAGTGAAGTCTCTTTCGATGAACCGCTTAATATTGATTGGGATGGTAATGAATTATTACTATCAGATGTTCTCGGTACCGATAATGATATAATTTATAAGTCAGTTGAAGAAGAGGTTGACAAAACGCTACTATACACTGCGATGAATAAATTATCAGGTCGCGAACGTCGAATTATGGAGCTCAGGTTTGGTCTGAGCGAAGAAGGTGTAGAACGGACGCAGAAGGAAGTTGCCGATTTATTGGGTATTTCACAATCATACATTTCACGCTTGGAAAAGCGCATCTTAAAAAAGATGAAAAAAGAAATAAGTAGGATGGGCTAAAAAACAAGCTCTATGCCATCCTTTGTTAATGCAAATTTACAACCGAGATTTAATATTATTTTCCTTTTTTCGTTGAAGGTATTAGCTGATAATATCTCGGCCCGGTCGAACGCTATTTTTTTAGGACGTTCTTGTTTTACTATGGACTGCGCGGCGTCAATTTCCTTTTTTATCGCTTGTAATTGCGGCCCGGCGATATTTATATCCAGCGTCCCGTCAGCTACCCATTTTGTAATGGCGGCCTGTCTATTTTTCAATTCTGATATATGCTTGCTGATTTTATTAGTATCTATTCCATTGCTGTTTTGTTGGGCCTGCGAAAAATCAATGTCGTCTTTCGCGTATTTTATCAGCGTGTCCCAAACTTTATTATCATAACTGTCCGAACGTAATAGTCTTGCCTCACAAGGACGCTTGTATACGGATTTAGATGAACAGGTATAGTAGTGATATACATTTGATTCTTTGACCGACGTCGTGCCAATCATGGCGTATCCACAGTGTCCACAGACAACCATGCCGCGAATTAAATAATCATGTTTAGCTTTACGGCTTGCAAGTATTTTGTTTTGAGCCAGTTTGTCCTGTACCGCGTCCCATTCGGCCCGGGGGATGATTGCGGGGACTTCTATTGGTATCCATTCGGACGGATCGCGCTTTTCTTTTTTTCTTTTATATTGGCTTATTTTTTTATCATAAGTTTTAAACGCCTGTTTAGTCCCGGCATACATTTCATTTTTTAATATTCGGTAAACTGTTCCACCAGAAAAGTTTTTACCGCTTTTTGTTTTTACGCCCATAGCGGTCAGCTTAATGGAAAGGGCCACTGTTCCTACAATGTCGTCTAAATACATGCGATAGATCAATTTAATTGTTTCTGCTTCTAGTGGGTTGATAATATAATTGCATTTTTCATAATCATAGTCGTACCCGAGTGGCCGGTCGTTGAATGTAAGTTTTCCTTTCGTGGCTTTTCCCCGTTTTCCGTCCATTGTGCGTTGCCTGATTTTAGCTTTTTCGTATGCCGATATTGCACCCTTCATACTGAAAAACAATTTACCTTCTGGACTAGCGTCATAGTCGCCAGTGACAAACAGCATTTCGGCTCCGGTCTTTTCGATTTCGTCAGCAAGAATTAATTGCACTGTTAAATTGCGGCTCATTCTATCCGGGTCATAAAACATGATTCGGCTTATTTTTTTTGCCTTGATGTCGGCGCGGAGCCGATCAAGCGCAGGTCGTTCGATGTATTCCCCCGAATAACCGTCGTCAATATACTCCGTGGTATCGGTTATCCCCATTCCGGCGTATCTTTTTTGGCATTGGGATATTTGTCCATCAATAGAGTAGCCTTTTTTTTGCTCGTCAGTAGATACACGAGCATAGATTACATTCATACTTTCACCGCCTAATACTTTTTACGTTTTATTAAAAAATCTTCCCGCGGCTATCACCTCAAAAAATACTATAGCATAGTAAAGAGCTACAGTAAGCTAGGCGTAGCTGTGTTTAGCTAGCGTTAGCTAAAATGGCAAAAAACTAAATTAATTGCAATTTAGCAGGAATTACGCTAAATAATAATGAAGTAAAATGTTAACAAATCATATATTATTTAGGAGTTGATATTTGTGTGCTATTTAACTACAATATATGGATTATCGCCACCCGCCACTGGGGTGGCCTTTCTTTTGTCGAATTAAGTCCTATTTAGCAAATGTTTGTAGTTAAATTAATTGTTGAGAGGGGTATACTTATGAGCAATGTTTATAGCAGCATCGGCTTTGATATTAATGAGGTTAAGAAAAAACCGGAGATTATAAAACTTGGAAAATTAATCAAGGAAAGCAATATTAATATTTGTATGCTAAGTGATGAAGAAGCAAATGACGTATTGACCCGTTTTTTAATTGCCCTCCGATAATTTTTTTATTATGGCCTGTCGTTCAATGAGCGGCAGGCTTTTTAATTTATCCAGTGTCTCTGATTCTGCCTTTGTTAATACATCCGATAATTTTGTTTTATCAGCTAATTCAAAGTAGTTTTCTAAAACAATAGATAGCATTTTACTTATTGATCTATCGTTCTTTTCGGCTTCTTCCTCTAGGCGTTGTCTTATGTTTGGCGGTATCCTGACGGTTAGTGTTGGCTTTATTGATGGCATGTAATCAAATCCTTTCTTTTGTACTCACTATTACACCACCATTATATCATTTTGACGCAAAAAAATAAAGTAAGACATATGTCCTATTTTTTTACATTATTGTTATATTATGTTTTGCGCTTACAAGTGCGTACAAGTATAATAACGGTGTAATCAGTTTTAAGAAAGGTGGTGAGAGGGTTGGCTAGTAACAATCAGACATTAACAATCAGGCCGGATGCGAGTTTGCGGGCGAAGCTGGAAGAATTTGCAAACGCTAGGGGTATTAGCTTAACGGCCGCAATCAATATCATATTATTTGAAATGCTTGGGGCAAATAAAAATGAAGAAAAAGGAGCGTAAGCGGTTATGCCACGCAAAACGAAAGAAAAACCGCCTTTAAAATTCACATGGAACCTAAAAGGCGTGGTTTACGACGAGCCGCCGGATTGGTTTAGAAAGCATCTTGGTAATGTTTTTACAAAAGTTTTGTTTGGGAGGGAGTGAAAAAAAATGAACTTCCGCGACGAGCTAAACCTCTATCGCAAGCAGGCTATCCAAATGCGAATCCTGATAATATTTTCCGTCGTTGCCCTGGCGGTTGTGAGCCTGGGCGCTGATCAGGCTCCTGGCGTGATGCAGAGCGAGGTCTATACTGTCAGCCCCGGCGATACGCTGTGGGACATATCAAGCAGTTATATAGACCGAAACACGCACGGCAGCCGGGACATTCGCGAATTTTACCACGGGATTATTGAGGGGAACTGGCAGGTGTTTGAGGGCCGGCAGCGTGGGGCGATCCAGCCGGGGGACAAGCTGACAATTACTTGGTGGGGATGAAAGGGGGTGAGTTAGATGCAAAACGGTGTTATCGAAATCCTTTGTAACGGCGACTTCCCGGGGGTGGATATTGGAAGGAAATATTTCACGCTTGCCGATCTCGAATATTTGGCGGAACAAAGAGAAAAGGCCGCTGCAACCAACAGCGACCGATTCAAGGATAACCAATAAATTTTCAATACCATTATACCACTATCGTTTTAGCACTGTCAAAATGACAGCCTAACTTATTCTGATCAAAAAAGGAGTGTGTAAAAATTTGAAAGGTTATAAAGGTTACGACAAAAATCTGCAATGCCGAAATTTCCAATATGGGGTTGGTCAAGAGTACAAAGAGGAAACCGCCAAAGCTTGCGAGGCTGGATTTCATTTCTGCGAAAACCCTTTAGATGTATTTAGTTATTACCCGCCAGCGAGCAGTCGCTACACGGAAGTTGAAGGAAGCGGAGACGTAGACCGAGATGGCCAAGACTCTAAAATAGCTTGCACTCACATCCGCATCGGTGCAGAAATCGGTCTAAACGGACTGCTGTCAGCAGGCGTTAAGTTTATCCTTGATAAAGTCGAGTGGTCAACTAAAAAGGAATCTAACACTGGCTATAAGTCCGCAGCCACTAACACTGGCGATCAGTCCGCAGCCACTAACACTGGCTATGAGTCCGCAGCCACTAACACTGGCGATCAGTCCGCAGCCACTAACACTGGCGATCAGTCCGCAGCCACTAACACTGGCTATAAGTCCGCAGCCACTAACACTGGCTATAAGTCCGCAGCCACTAACACTGGCTATAAGTCCGCAGCCAGCGTAGAAGGTAAGCAATCCATTGCATGCGGTCTAGGAATTGAGAATAAGGCAAAAGGGGCGTTGGGGTGTTGGTTGGTGCTAGCTGAATGGTTTGATGCCGGTAACGAATGGCAGCTAAAAGCCGTTAAATCTGTTTTGGTTGATGGCGAAACTATCCAAGCCGATACCTGGTACAGGCTTGTGAAAGGCGAGTTTGTAGAGGCGGGAGATGATTAACTCTCCATGTGATAAGTGCCCGCGCAAGGAATTTTGTATTCCCGATGAATGCCCGAAAATGGGCCTAAATAAAAGGAGGATATAAATAACATGGATATTACTGTAAGAATCGACGCGCCGGAATTAGTGAGCGCAATTAACACACTTGCTACTGCTCTGGAAGTTGGCAACTTTAAGCTGACGCAGGCGAATATTGTAAGCCCTGCACCTGTAGCGCAACCGGCTATCGCACCAGCGGCGCCGCAGGCCATAATACCACAGACCGTAACGCCGCCGGCAGCTCCTGCTCCTGTGGTGACAGTAGCCCAACCGGTAGCACAACAACCAGTACAACCGGCGTCGGCAGTACCGACAGCAGCGCCGAGCTATTCAATGGAACAGTTAGCCGTAGCAGCTACGCAGTTAGTGGACGCGGGGCGCAGGGCGGACCTGGTTAATCTGCTACACACCTTCCAAGTTGAAGCGCTCACCGGGCTGCCTAAAGTGCATTACGGTGATTTTGCCAACGCGCTGCGGCAGATGGGGGCCAAGTTATGACAGCTCATGCAGTCTTGTCCGCAAGTGGGGCTCACCGCTGGCTGCCTTGTACGCCGTCCGCGCGGCTGGAGGCAACGCTGCCAGATAACCGCAGCGAGTATGCCGACGAAGGGACGCTGGCGCACAGCATAGGAGAGTTAAAACTGCGTAAGCAATTTGTCGAACCTATCAGCGCCCGGACGTATAAAAGCAGGCTCAAAAAGCTGCAAGCTGATCCCTTATATAATCCCGAAATGGAGAGCTGTACTGACTTTTACCTGGACTATGTTTCGCAGATCGCGCTGCAGTACCCGTCAGCGCCGCATGTGGCAGTGGAAAGAAAGCTACATTTTACCGGCTATGTGCCGGAGGCGTTCGGTACAGGCGACTGCGTAGTGCTACACGACAGCAACCTGCATGTCATTGACTACAAGCACGGCAAAGGCGTGCCAGTGTCCGCCTTTGAAAATCCTCAAATGCTGCTTTACGCCCTGGGGGCTTACCTGGAATATAGCCTGCTGTACCCAATCGAGACGGTAAAAATGGCAATCGTGCAGCCGCGCGTCAGCCAGGAGCCGTCAGAGTGGGAAATGCCGATAGCTGACCTTCTAGCCTGGGGCGAGAGTATAAAACCTATTGCACAAAAAGCCTTTGCTGGCGAGGGTGAATACGTGGCCGGCGACCATTGCCGCTTTTGCAGGGCGCGCTCGCTGTGCCGGGCGCGTGCGGTGTTCTGCCTGGAGCCGGAGAGACACCAACGGCAACAGCCGGCGCTGCTGAACAAAGACGAACTAGGCGACATACTCACAAGGGCGCAGGTGCTCGCCAAGTGGGCGAAGGATGTCGAGGCGTACTGCCTTAATGCCTGCCTTGGCGGCGAGGACATACCGGGCTGGAAGGCCGTGGAAGGACGCGGCAGCCGTATCTTTACCGACCAGGACGCCGCTTTCAATTACTTGGTGGCGAACGGTATTTCCGACGCAATGCTGTATGAACGCAAGCCGCTAACAGCGCCAGCAGTAGAGAAGCTGCTAGGCAAGGCCCAGTACCGCGAGCTGCTGGAAGATAAGGGCCACATCCATAAAGAGGCCGGAAAGCCGACACTGGTCCCGGCAAAAGACAAGCGCGAAGCGATCAAGTCGCAGAGTGCTGCAGATGTATTCAAAAATTAAGAGATAAGGGGAAATGAGAAAATGGGTAACCAACAAGCGAACAATACCGAGGTAGTAACTGGTGAAGTAAGACTATCCTATGTCAATCTGTGCCAAGCGTTTGCCCGTCCGGGGCAAGATCCGAAATTCAGCACTACTATTCTGCTCCCGAAGGCTGACGTAGCAACTAAGCAACGCATCGACGCTGCTATCAACGCAGCTATTCAGAAGGGCGTATCTGATAAATGGAACGGCGTCCGCCCGCCGGTGCTGGGCATACCTATCCACGACGGCGACGGCGTGCGGCCTTCTGACGGAATGCCATTCGGCGCAGAGTGCAAAGGGCATTGGGTATTCACCGCTTCGGCTAGTGCAACCAGAAAGCCCGAAGTCGTAGATATGAATATGAATCCTATTATCAACCAATCAGAAATCTATAGTGGCATGTATGGACGCGTAGCAGTAAACTTTTTCCCTTACAACCAGAACGGCAAAAAAGGTATCGGCTGCGGCCTCGGCCCGGTGCAGAAGCTGCGCGACGGTGAAACATTAGCCGGCGGCATATCTGCTGCCCAAGCGTTCGGCGGCGCACCTGCTCAACCACAGCAACAATTCGCTACGCCTGCTCAACCACAGCAGCCGCAGTACCAAGCGCAGTATCAAATGCAGCCAACTGCACCCACACAGACCTACACGCCGGCGCCACAGTACCAAGCGCCTGTAGCGCCTGCGCCACAGCAACAGTACGCCGCGCCTGCTCAACCACAGGCCATTGATCCGATTACCGGCCTACCTGTCCAGCCGCCGGTTATGGGGCTGTAATAATTTGATGTTAAGCGCGCGGCGGCGTGGCCAGTTGAGACACGCGGCTAATATTCAAAATAGCCGGGCTGGGAGAGGATTGCCCTTGCAGGTTGAAATCCTGCCCGCGCGCTTTACATAGAGAAAGAGGGCAGAAGAATGGACGAGAAAGTTATTGATGCTATAAAGGTAATTGAAGAATATTGCTCTGGAAAAGATTCCTGTCGAGGGTGCGCCATATACGACTTTTGCAGATATGCTTTTGATAAACCCCCTTCAAGCTGGGACACCGAGGTTATAAGCTGATGAAGCATTTATCAATCGACATAGAAACGTTTTCCAGTGTAGACATTAAAAAATCGGGGCTTTACCGTTACGCGCAGAGCCCCGATTTTTCCATCTTATTATTCGCGTTTTGTTATAACGGCGGCGAGGTACACATCATCGACCTGGCGCAAGGGGAAATGTTGCCTGATATTGTCGTACAAGACCTGGCAGACCCGAACGTCATAAAGCACGCCTATAATGCGGCGTTTGAGTGGTACTGTATCAATCGTTTCTACCATACGCCTTTGGAGAGCTGGCGCTGCACGCAGCTGCACGGCCTATATTGTGGCTATCCGCTGGGGCTAGGCAACATCAACGCCGCCCTGGGACTACCGGCGGACAAGCGCAAAATGGGCGTTGGATTATCCCTTATTCGCCTGTTCTGCTGCCCGACGAAGCCGACAGCGAAGAACGGACAGCGGACGCGGACGCTGCCGCACCATGAGCCGGAGAAGTGGGAACTATTTAAGACATACTGCCGGCAGGACGTAGTGGCTGAAATGGAAGTCGAAAGACGGCTGGCGGCATTCCCGGTGCCGGACGAAGAACAAGCTTATTGGTGCTTAGACCAGCGCATCAACGCCGGCGGCGTGGGCGTGGACCTGGGGCTGGTGGCCGGGGCGCTGGCCGTAGACGCGCAGGTGACTGGTGAACTGATGGCCGAGGCGCAGGCGCTCACCGGGCTGGACAACCCTAAGAGTGTGGCGCAGCTGTCAAAATGGCTGGTAGACGAGACAGGCGCCGAAGTGGACAACCTGCGCAAAGGCACGGTCGCTGATATGCTGCAAGGTATGGACGAGGGCAAGGCCAAGCGTATGCTGGAGATCCGCCTGGAACTATCAAAAACAAGCGTTAAAAAATATGTAGCTATGGAGACAGCCGTCTGCGGGGACAGCCGTATAAGAGGATTAATGCAATTCTATGGCGCCAACAGGACCGGGCGCTGGGCCGGACGCTTGGTGCAGGTGCAAAACCTTCCACGCAACCACATGGACACGCTAGACCTAGCGCGGCAGCTTATCAAGGCTGGCAAGGTGGACGCGCTCAAACTGATCTATGGCAACGTGCCAGACACGCTTTCCCAGCTTATCAGGACGGCGTTTGTGCCGCGCGAAGGGCACGTATTCCACGTCGCTGACTATTCAGCCATCGAAGCCCGCGTCATAGCGTGGCTGGCCGGCGAGACGTGGAGGCAAGAGGTATTCGCCACGCACGGCAAGATATACGAGGCCAGCGCGTCGCAAATGTTCGGCGTGCCGATTGAGAAAATCAAGAAGGGCAACCCAGAATACGACCTACGGCAGAAGGGCAAAGTGGCCGAGCTGGCCCTGGGCTACCAGGGCGGACCGGGGGCGCTCATATCAATGGGCGCGCTCAATATGGGGCTGACAGAGGACGAGCTGCCGGAAATAGTACACCGTTGGCGCGGTACGAATAAGCGTATATGCGATATGTGGTATGCAATGGAAAACGCCGCTTTTAACACTCTACAGACAGGGCAGCCGACTGGTACACACGTCATTATATTAGCCCGTGAAGCAGACGCCAGTACAGACGTGTACTTCCTGTCGATGCGATTGCCAAGCGGCCGGAAATTGTACTACGTGAAG
>JAQWAQ010000002.1 GCA_028707635.1 Negativicutes bacterium | reverse complement strand
GTAAGCGAATGAAGGGCTATGAAAAAGATGAGCGGGTCCGTGCTGCATTAAGCACTAGTGATTTTCCGCTTATACTAGGCAATACCGCCAATAAGGCAATGATGACAGCGTACTAGTTAGCCCCGACCACATACCAAGCATGGACAAAACGCGGCAGCCTGTCAGACTTTAAGCCGGCTAAGCGTTTGCAAATTAGCGAATTATCTCTGTTAGGTAAAGTTGTAGAAGGCGGCGAGTACAAATATCAGACCTTAAAAGAAGCTGGTGAAACCATTCAGCTCGGCAAATTCGGTGATATCGTATCTTTGACCCGCGAAATGATCATTAATGATGATCTGCAGGTATTTTCAAATATTCTTGCCAAGTTCGGTGCTGTGGCTCGCATGAATGTAGAAAGCGCAGTTTACGAATTGTTGACCGCAAACGCTAATCTATCTGATAGTGTTGCTCTGTTTGAAGTGAATACCCATAAGAACTACACCAGCACTGGGACTGCGCTTAGTGTGGCCTCGTTAGGTGTTGGCCGTGCTGCTATGCGGAAACAGAAAGGCCTTAAAGGTAAGCTCGCGCTGAATATCAATCCTGCATTCTTGATTGTACCTGTAGAACAATCCGTTACGGCAGAACAACTGATTGCCTCAACGGTTGATCCGAGCAAATCCAATGCTACGCCAAACCCGTTTGGGAATAAGCTGCAGGTTGTATCCTGCCCGATCTTAGACGATACCAGCACAAAGTCCTGGTATTTGGCTGCGGCTCCTGGTTATGTTGATACCATTGAGGTTGCTTTCCTTGATGGTAATGATGCTCCGTATATGGAAACTCGGACAGGCTTTGAAGTCGACGGCATCGATTACAAAGTCCGCTACGAATTCGGCGCAGCAGTGCTTGATTATCGCGGCCTGTACAAGAACGCAGGCGCATAGTGATGGGGGCGGCAAATCCGCCTTTTACATATTAAAATAATTTTGGAGGGATAAAAACATGGCTAAAGAAGCGACTTTTATTCAAGGCGGTGCAGTAATTGATTATACCGCCGCTGCTGATATTGTTGTCGGACAAGTAATTCCATTAGTTAGCTGCGTAGGCGTGGCTCAAACAGACATTACAAACGGTGCTGTCGGTGCGGTTGCCATTACTGGTGTGTATGAGTGCGCTGCTGTAACCACTGCCGCTTTTGCAGTTGGCGATGTGCTTTATTGGGATGACACCAACAGCGTGCTGACTAAAACTGATACCAGCAACACGAAGGCGGGCATCTGCGTTGCAACAAAATTGCAAGCTGGCGCGACCGCCCGTGTAAAAATCGGCTAATGAATTTCAAGGATATAATGGCCGCCGACATTTCGGCGGTCTTTCTTAATACCGATAAATTCGCCGGTATGCACAATATCAACGGCCAGCAAATCGCCTGCATAATTGACGAGGATATCTCAAAGCAACGCGGCACCCGTCAGAGTGAAAACTTTGACGGGATATATGCCCGCCAGCTAACAGTTTTTATCAGCGAATCTGAATTAGGCTATCGTCCTGAACAAGATCAGAAAATGACAGTAGACGGTGAATGGTACATGGTTATTGATTGCGCGGCAGCGGGCGGTATGTTAGAAATTGAACTGGAGGCGAACCGGGGATGATTGAGATCACTGAAAACAAAATGAAACTAGCCCAGCAACTGCTAGGCCATATCCCCGGAGCATTGCCGAAAGCATTATCAAACGCTATAAATCGGGCAGCAGAAGGGGCGCGTACGGATATCGTTCGTCAAGTACGAGAGGAGTATGTTATTACTGCTGGTCGTGTCAGAGAAACAATTGATATTCGAAGGGCAAATAAAATGGATTTAAGTGCGTCGATCGTCGCGCGTGGTCGTCCCAGAGCGTTATCGTATTTTAAACTGCGTCCTGGTAGGGTAACTAAAAAGCGCCCGAGTGAAGGGGTTCATGCGCAGGTAAAACGGTCCGGTGGCGGGGTAATACCCAAAACATTCATAGCAAAACTGGCGAGCGGGCATGTCGGTGTATTCAGGCGCGAAGGCAACAAACGATTCCCTATAACGCAGCACTATGGCCCGTCAGTTGCGCAAATGGTCGGCAACCCGTCAGTGTCCCGGTATGTTGAAGCGGGTGCAATACGCAGAGTAAATGATCGTCTTGATCATGAGATCAATCGTATTTTGCGAGGTGTAGGAAAATGAGTACACCGTTACTTTTAGTCGATGAACTTTGTATATTAGTGGGACAAGCGACAAAAGAGTTAATTCTGGAAGTAAAAAAAGGGGAGCCGAGAGCGCCAATCATTATTTCAGGGTTTCTGGATGATGACGAACCAAAACCAGGCAGGCCGCCAGAAGATGAAACAGAAAAAGCGGTGCCCTTCGTTATTGCCCGTTTTCTAACTGGCGAGGACAGCCAACAGACAGGAACCGCCACTATTCGCATCATCGCCACAACGTATTCCAAACATGGGCAGGGCTGGCGTGATCCGCTTGAAGTATTGGAGCGAATACGCCAAGAATTGTTGCGAAACCGTACTTTGGGTAAGAAATTTAGGCTTGAGCTCCCAATCAAAACAGAGATGCCTGAAGATCAGCCCTGGCCATACTGGGTTGCTTGGATGACAACTACATGGACAATTGCACAACCAATAGAGGAGGTTGACTATGGCGACTACTAAGAAAACTGTCGCACCGGCAAAACCGGAGCGGCTCATATATTGTGGCCCGAATATTCCGGGCGGTATATTACAACGGTATGCCGTTTATAAAGGCGGCTTACCGGCACATCTAAAGGATGTGTTCGAGAAGTGCCCAGCGATTAAATTACTTTTCGTTCCGGTAGTGGATCTTGCCAAAACAGAACAAGTCATATCCACGAAGGGTACACCTGAAAATACGTGGTATCAGGAAGTTTTGAAAGGCGGTGTTAAGTAATGGCCTATAAACATGGCGTGCATTCCTCGGAGGTTCCGACATCAATCGTGCCCCCAGTGAGGACGAGCGCAGGGCTGCCGGTAGTATTCGGTACTGCGCCGATGCATCTAGCGACTGATCCGGCCGCGGTGAATAAACCAGTGCTGTGCTACACATACGCAGAAGCAGTAGCGGCGTTTGGTTATTCTGACGACTGGACTAACTATACCTTATGCGAATTTATTAAATCGCATTTTGCATTGTTTAACGTTGCACCGGTGGTGTTGGTTAACGTGTTGGACCCGGAAATACACAAAACTGCTGTGACGAATGAAGCAGTAACGTTAACAACTGGCAAAGGCATTATCAGCGCAAATGTAGTGTTGAGCACGCTGGTATTAAAACTGGTCGAAGCGGGGCAGCCATTAGTCAAGAACACAGACTATACTGCGGCCTTCGATGATGACGGCAAAGTGGTTATTACCCGTTTGGCAAATGGAAGCATTCCTGCAGAGCAGGCGTCACTGCTAGCAACATATGACAAATTAGATCCAACAGCAGTTGATTCTGGCGATATCGTCGGCGGGATTGATGACACTACCGGCGCTTATGAGGGATTGGAGTTAATCAATAACATATTCCCGATGTTTCGTCTGTTACCGGGCATGATTCTGGCGCCGGGTTGGTCACATGACCCAGCTGTTGCTGCTGTCATGGTTGCTAAATCCTCAAACATTAACAGCCACTTTAAGTGTATAGCACTTACCGATGTACCAACCGACACAGTCAAAAAATATACTGATGTTGCCGCATGGAAAGAAACTAATAATTATGTTGCAAACCGTCAGGTAGTTTGCTGGCCGAAAGTCAAGCTAGGCGATGAAATATTCCATCTTAGCACCCAGCTGGCCGGTGCAATTTGCAAAACGGATGCCGATAACGAGGATATACCTTATGTGAGCCCGTCTAACAAGAACCTGCAGGCGAATGCTGCGGTACTCACAGACGGAACCGAAGTGTTACTCGGGCCCGATCAGGCGGCCTATTTAAACGGCCAAGGCGTTATTACGGCTTTGAACTTTATTGGTGGATGGAAAGCCTGGGGCAATCGTACAGGCGTTTATCCGTCAGTCACTGACCCGAAAGACGCATTTATTCCGATTCGCCGGATGTTTGATTGGATTGGCAACACACTCATTCAAACCTTTTGGCAGAAAGTTGACTACCCGCTCAACAAACGACTTATTGAAACGATTGTCGATAGCGCCAATATCTGGCTGAACGGCCTTGCAGCGCGTCAGTTTATCCTCGGTGGACGCGTAGAATTTCAGCAAGATGAAAATCCGACGACTGACTTGATGGATGGTATCGCTCGTTTCCATGTGTACATTACCCCGCCATCGCCGGCTCGGGAAATTGACTTTATCCTTGAGTATGACCCGAAATATCTCGAAACATTATTCAGTTAATAAGGGGGTGTATTGAATGAATCAGGTACCAGAAAAACTAATTAGCTTCCGCGTCTACGAAGATGGAACTGACCTTCTGGGAGTGGCTGACGTACAGCTCCCCAGTATTGAACCGATGACTGACACTGTCAAAGGTGCAGGAATTGCTGGTGAAGTTGATAGCCCTGTGCTGGGGCATTTTGGCAGCATGACGCTGACGTTAAACTGGCGGACTGTTACAAGGCCGCTGATTAGCCTAGCTCAACAGAAATCCCATTCGCTTGATTTGCGAGGTGCTATTCAGGTATATAACGCGGGTACGGGTGAATATGTAACTCAACCGCTTAAAGTAGTTGTAAAGGCAATTCCAAAGAAAACGGATCTCGGCAAGCTTGACATTGGTTCAGGGGGCGATGCATCAAGTGAGTTCGAAGTTGTATATATTAAGATCACACTAAGTGGCGAGGTCATGGTTGAAATTGATAAATATAATTACATCTGCAACATTCAAGGTGTAGACTATTTATCGTCCGTCCGGGCAGCTTTAGGCTTGGTCTAAAATGAAAGGGCCGCACTCCGTTGGGAAATGCGGCCTTGATTTTTTATTCTTTATTGCTCCACCAGGAGCCGAGGAGAATGCCTAGCAAGAGAGGCGGCATGCTTGATCGAGAGGATTTTTTTTGCTGTTGTGTGGGGGTGTTGGCAAACAGTATATATGAAGTGCACAGAAGGACAACCCCAGATCCGAGCATAGCAAATAGCCAATTTACCCAATAAGTCTTAAAGAACGCATCTGCTAATCCAAAACACAAATAACCACTCAAAACGCTGAATAACAACCCGATCAAAATAATTATGGCCGTCATTGCTATCACCTCTTACTAACATTATACAGGAGGAATGAAAACATGAAAATCACATTTGATAAACCTTTTGAATTTGAAGGAAAAACTTTTGAAGGTCTGGATCTCAATTTAGACGCACTGACCGGGCGGCACTTAATTGATGCTGCAACAGAAGCGCGCGCCTTAGGTGATAAGTCGCCAGTTATGGAGCTGTCGAAAACCTACCAGGCTGTCCTTGCTGCCAAAGCATCTAAAATGTCAGCAGACATGATTATCGCTTTGCCCGGTAAAGAATTTTCGCGTGTAACGTTGCAGGTGGCAAATTTTTTGTTCGAATAGGGATCAAGAATTTAACCCGTGAGTTGCGTAAAATTGCAGTTTACATGGCCCAGCAAACGCATACTGCTATCACTTATTGGCTTGACATGACGTTGCCGGATTTGTGGGATTGGTTAGACGTCGTAAATGAAACAAGCAAGAAGGCGGGGAAATAAATGGCCGGTAAAATGTATGAAATTGCATTCAATATTCTAGGAAAAGTCAATAGTTCTTTTGGCTCCGCGTTTACAGGTGCTGCTAATCATATGAGTCAGCTCAATACAAAGGTTAGCGGATTAAAAGCGCAGATGAAGGAACTGGAAAAGCAACAGAAAAGCGGCGCTATATCAGTCTATCAATATGCAGCATCATATGAAAAGCTGGCATCACAGCTGGATAAAGCTGAAGCTGCGCAAAAAAAGTATTCTCGGGTAGTGGCGCTGCAAAGCAAAGCAGAAAAGATCCAGTCTGGTGCCAAAAATGTGGCCATGGGCTCTGCTGCTATTGGCGGTGCTATATTTAGCGGTCCTGTTATGGCAAGCGTTAACTTTGAAACAGCAATGGCGGGAGTCGCTAAGCAGGTTGACGGTGCGCGTAATGAAGCCGGTGAGCTTACTGCAATCGGTAAGCAAGCCCAGCAGGATATCTTCCGCCTATCCAAAACGCTTATGAAAAGTCCGTCCGACATTGCTAATGCCTACGCGCTAGGAGCACGGGCGGGAGTTAAAGGTACTGAAAACCTCGCCAAAATCACCGAGATGGGCATCATGATGGGGACAGCCTTTGAAATGCCGGCAGAACAAATCACTACTGACATGGCGAAAATCGGTACGGCTTTAGGCTATAATCTAGGCACAGAAAAAGGCATCGCACAACTGGAAGCATTAGCCGATAAAATTAACTATGTGGATGATCAGACGTTGGCAACGGGCCCGGATTTAATTAATTTTATGAACAGAACCGCGGGCGCTATAAAAAACTTAGCACCTACAATGAGCGAGGGCATGACTGTGGGTTTGGGAGCGGGGTTGCTTGCCGCGGGTGAACGTGCAGAAGTTGCCGGTACGGCTATAAATGCTATGCTTACAAAGTTCGCCGCAGCGCCAACGCAGGCTAAGGGTTTTCAAAACGCACTTGCGACGATTGGCATGAGCGCAGAAGAGCTGCAGGCTAATGTTATAAAAGATGCTGACGGTGCTATCCTTGATTTGTTTAATCGCATTAACCAACTTGATCAGGCTTCGCGAAACAATGTCATGGCGGAATTAATTGGGGCAGAACATATTGATACAGTATCCAAATTAACAGGTAACTATGATAAGTTCTTAGGTGCAATCAAACTAGCTAACGATGAAGCGGCTAAAGGTAGTGTTCGCAAAGAATTCGAAGTTATGTCTAAAACGACTGCAAAACAGCTTGAAGGAGTACAGGCAGCGCTTATGCGGACATTTATTATTATAGGGAATAATCTATTGCCGGTCATTCAATCTGTAAGTGGAAGGCTGTCTGGTTTCTTAGAGGGAGTACAGGCCTTTACGGCTAAATATCCCAAGCTAACAAACGTGCTTGCGCTTGGCTCCGCAGCGGCTTTGGCCTTAGGCGTTGTTTTAGGCGGCTTAGTTTGGGTGTTAGGTGGCGTGGCTAGTTCTGCTTTGTCGCTGGTTAACTTTCTGACAAAAGTTCAGGTGGCAACTAAATTAACTGCTGCTGCCCAGTGGTTATGGAATGCAGCCTTGTGGGGGGCTCGAATGGGTAAGCTCATACTTGATATCGGGCTGTATGCAGGAAAGTTGCTACTTGTAAACGCTGCAACGCGCATAGCAGCGGGTAGTCAGTGGCTGTGGAATGCAGCAATGATGGCCAACCCTATTGGCCTAGTTATTGCTGGTATTGCCCTATTGGCTGGCGGTGTATATTTACTATATCAGCATTTTGATACTGTTCGTGATGCCATTGATAGCGCGTGGGCTGCGTTTCAGTCTACTTTCCCTAACGCAGCAGCCATATTGCAAAATATAGGTGACAAAGTTGGTTGGCTAGCAGGAAAAATCAAATCGATGTTTGGCGGTGGCGAAAGCATAGCAGTAAATGCTCCAAACGTTGCGACAAACGCTTCTGGTGGGATATATAGTAAAGGAGCATTCTTGACAACATTTGCAGAGAACAGTGCGGAAGCGGCTATACCTCTTGATGGCAGTCCGAGGGCATTATCGCTGTGGCAACAAGCAGGCGAGATGCTTGGTGTTCGGCAGGGCGGAGGAATAAGCATTGGTCAAGTAACCTTCGCACCAGTCCTGCAAGGAGGCAATACCCGAGAAAATGAGCAGATGTTAAGACGTGCTCAAAAAGACTTCATGGGCGAATTGGCCGCCGTAATTCATCAAGAAAAGAGGGTTAGCTTTGCGTGAGTATATAACAACCCAGGGAGACACTTGGGATATGATTTCATATAAGGTGTATGGTAGTGAAATGCATATGAACACGTTAATTGATGCTAACCCTGAACACCGCGAGACGGTGTTTTTTTCTGCAAATGTTCGGCTAAAGGTACCAGAGATTGCAACACCATCGCCAACAAAACTGCCGCCATGGAAACGGAGGGCTTAATATGAAAGCTCGCCGAGCAAAATTACAGCTTAAGTACAACAATGCTGATATCTCGGAAGATTTAGAGCGGTATTTGATTTCGTTTAGTTACACCGATAATGCAAGCGGCAAGGCTGATGATCTGCAAATTACTCTCGAAGATAGACAGGGGCTCTGGAAAAATGATTGGTTTCCAGAGAAGGGTGCCACCCTAGAGGCATCAATCATCACAAGTAACTGGGAACAAAACGGCAACGAAGAGACGCTGCCATGCGGTACATTTGAAATTGATGAAATCGAATGCAGTGGATCTCCGGAAACAGTAACAATAAAAGCTGTTTCCGTTCCTGAATCATCATCATTGCGCGGGGAAGTTAAAACCCGGGCATGGGAAAAGACTAAGCTATCCGTAATTGCGAATGACATTGCTAGCGGGGCGGGGCTTAAGCTTATTTATGATACGGAGGACGACCCCGGGCACGACCGCATTGAGCAGATAGAGCAGTCCGATTTATCATTTTTGCAAAAGCTGTGCGATGGTGCTGGCCTGTCGCTCAAGGTCACTGATCAACAAATAGTAATATTTGACGATAGCAAATACGAACAGCTTGAGCCGGTCATGACCATCAAGCGAGGAGTTACAAATATTCTAAGATATAGCGCAATATCGGCTACACGTGAGATCTACTCTTCATGCCTAGTCAAATACCATAATTCTGATAGTAACGACAATATAGAGTATCTGTATGTCCCTCCAAATAGACCGGCAACTGGCAAAAAGCTTGTTATTAATGAACAAGTAGCTAGTGTACAGGAAGCTGAAAAGCTGGCAAAAAAACGGTTGAGGCAGCAAAATAAGGAAGAAGTTAAGGTGTCAATGACCTTGCTCGGAAAACTGGCTTTAGTCGGAGGCGTAACAGTGCTGCTTGAGGGCTTCGGTGTGTTTGATGGTAAGTATTTTACTGAACAAGCCAGTCATAGTGGCGGCAGCGGATACACTACGCAGATTGATTTGCGCAGGGTATTGGAGGGTTACTAATGAGTAATGTACTAAAAAACATAGTAAGAGTTGGGCGGGTTTCATCGATTGACCCAGAGCGAGCAACGGTCAGGGTAGCATTCGAAGATAAAAGCGGGTTAGTATCGTATGACTTGCCGGTGCTGGTACAGCAAACTCTAAAAAATAAAGACTACTGCATGCCTGATCCGGGAGAGCATGTTGTTTGCTTATTCCTACCGAACGGAATCGCCCAAGGTTTTTGCCTCGGCGCTTTTTATTCTGCGACCGACACCCCGCCGGTTAGCAATGCAAAAAAACGGCATGTGAGCTTTGAAGATGGTACGACAATCGAATACGATAGAGAAACCAGTACGCTCACTATAAATACAGTGGGGGCGGTTAACATCACTGGGGCAACGGGTGACGTAATTGTGAATGGTATTAGCCTGGTTAACCACATTCATCCGGAAAGCATTGGCAGTGCAACAGGCAAACCGCAGTAAAGGAGGGCCGATATGATAGGTAGTTATGGAGATGTAGTATTTGAAACATCGGCTAATTTAATCCGAACATTTAATGGATTTAAACGACAGGCAACGGCACGAACAGCAACTCATGAAATCATTGGGAAAAAGCCGGTAACTGAATTTATCGGTCCAGGCTTAGAGCAAATATCTTTTTCAATGCGGCTTGATGCTTCTATGGGAATTACCCCCGTGGACGAATTGGCTAGGTTGCGGAATATGCGAGACCAAGGCATAACGGCGCAACTAATAGTAAACGACCAACCTATCACTGATAACGAGTGGCTCATTGAATCCCTTAGTGAGGATTGGACGCATATCGATAACAACGGTCGTTTGGTAATAGCTAACGTAGATATTGCACTAAAAGAGTATGTCTTACCGGAGGTGTAGCATATGGAATACGTGATTACTTTAAACCAGACAACGGGGGTTAACTTTAGTCCAACGGTAATTGAAGAGATTATACAGAACGTTAGAATTATTTTATCTACACCGAAGTTTTCAGTACCGCTTAATCGTGAGTTTGGTGTTACAGCAACAATGCTTGACGAGCCAATACCGGTTGCACAGGCCAAGTTAACATCAGAAATCATTACAGCCGTCCAGCGATGGGAGCCACGCGTTAAAGTAACGAAAGTAACCTATGAAGGCGATGGCATAGACGGTAAACTCATCCCGAAAGTGAGGGTGAAAATCATTGAATCTACCTGAAATTAATTTCGCGGAAAAGTCTACACAGGAAATTGAAACAGCGGTAATAACTACATATGAAGCAATAGCCGGGAGGACACTTGCACCAGGTGATCCAGTCCGGCTATTTTTACAATCTGTTGCTGCTATTATAGTTCAGCAGCGAGTGCTTATTGACTACAGCGCAAAAATGAATTTGCTTGCTTATTCCAATGGTAATTTTTTGGACCATATCGGCGTGTTAGTTGGTACAGATAGATTGCCGGCTTCGGCTGCACTAACAACATTGCGTTTTACTATCTCGGCCGCACAGCCTCAAGGCGTAGCGATTCCAGCAGGGACTAGGGTTACACCGGGTAATAACATATTTTTCGCAACTACTAAGGCTGTGTTAGTTGTGAGTGGTGGAACCACTATAGATGTCGATGCAGTCTGCACTGAGTTAGGTACCAAAGGTAACAGCTATCAGCCTGGTCAGATTAATAAATTAGTCGATCCATTTCAGTGGTTTCAGTCGGTTGTAAATATAACGGAGAGCGCAGGCGGAGCAGATCAGGAAGCGGATGACGCTTATCGAGAGCGGATCAGACAGGCGCCGGAATCGTTTTCAGTTGCTGGGCCGGATGGGGCATATCGCTTTTGGGCAATGTCGGCATCACAGACAATCATCGATGTATCTGTACGCAGTCCCGCTGCCGGTGAAGTAGAGTTGCGGCCGTTATTATTCGAAGGGGAAATACCAGGAACCGAGATGCTTAATAGCGTTTTTGATATTGTTAACGATAAGAAAGTCCGGCCGCTAACGGATCATGTGACAGTGCTTGCGCCTGAAACTGTCGAGTATGACATTAATATGACTTATTACATCAGCCATGAAGATGCCACGACCAGCCTTGCGATTCAGACAGCTGTCGCCCAGGCTGTTGCCGATTATGTACTCTGGCAAAAATCTAAGCTGGGCCGTGATATCAATCCCTCGGAACTGATCTGGCGGGTACGCGCTGCCGGCGCCGATCGGGCGGAAGTTACATTGCCGATATTTACGGCTCTGGAAAAATATCAGGTGGCTATAGCTGATAACCCCACTGTTACCTATGGAGGGTTGACCGATGGTTGATATTTCTGCGATTCGGTTAATTGACCTAGTTCCTCCTAGTATTCGGGATGATCCCGAAGTTCAGGCCGCTGTCGCGGCATTGGAAAGCGAACTACAGGCCGTTACAGCGGCAATCCCGATAGTGCTATTGATTTCGCGCATTGACGAGCTGGCCGAGGATGTAATTGACGCGCTTGCCTGGCAATGGCATGTAGATTTTTACGAGCCAGGAATCAGCCTGGCGCAAAAACGGAGTCTGGTTAAAACATCAATTGCCCAGCACCGTCGCAAGGGTACACCCTGGGCAGTTGAACAGGTAGTAAAAGCGATTTTAAATGATGCGGTAGTCCAAGAGTGGTTTGACTATGGCGGCGAACCGTATTATTTCCGAGTGATTAAAATTAACGGTCAAGTAACTGCCGAGATGTACCCGCGATTGAAAAAAGCCATTGACACGGTTAAAAACACGCGCTCATGGCTTGAGGGACTGTCGCTTCATCGGGAGATGTTCGGCACAGTCTATACTGGCGGCGCGGTCAGTAGCATGCGTACAGTCGAGATTATGCCAGCGGCATTCCGTGCACCGAAAATCACGGGCACAGTCTATACTGCCGGCGCGATTTATCAGTTTAAAGGAGTTGAAATAAATGCCTAATTGGAGTGGAACTGTACTAACGGCAAAGGGCAGAGCCTTGCAGGCAAAGGTTGAAGCCGGTACAGTTATGAACATTACAAAGCTGAAAATTGGGGATGGTACCCTAGGGGCCGGTCAAACAGTCGATACGCTAAACGACCTGGTAGCACCAAAACAAATTGTTGATATATCATCATTAACGCCGATGGAATCAGGTGTATGTAAGATATTCGGGATAGTTACAAACGATGATTTGGAAACAGGGTTTTATGTACGTGAGTTAGGAGTGTTTGCTCAAGATCCCGTTTTGGGTGAAATACTTTATGCTTACACAGCGGATGGTGCGCCCGATTTCCTACCAGCCGCTGGTGGATCGGTCGCTGTGTCAGAGGAGTTAGTGATTAATTTAGCGTTTTCCAACGCGGCCATTATAACCGCGAATATTTCTATGGATGGATTGATAACGGCTAATATATTACAGCAGCACAATACCGATGAAGATGCCCACGCCGAATTAATGATCGCCCACAACACCAGCACAGCAGCCCACGCCGACCTGCTGCATCTACGTCAAAACACCACCACATACACAGTCGGCGACATTGCATATTCGCCAACTTTACCCAGCTACGCATACCTAGAATGCATCCAAGCCGGTACAACGGCGGCAGTAGAACCAGCATGGCCTGCAGTCGGCGAAGAGGTCACAGACGGTACAGTGCGCTGGCGGGTAAGGGATATAAAGGACTGCGTTTCCATTGCGACATTTACCACGCTGGCGAACGAAGTGGCGAACAAGCTCAACGCAGCAGAAACAGGGTTTGTGTTTATCTACCCCAACGGAGGAACTGCCGCCAGTCCTGCAAATGTTGCTCCAAATACAAGATATATATGCGACAATCCGTTTCCCGATTATTATGTTACTTGCCAATTAGAGCTAAAGGTTAACGGCGAATGGACTGCTATATATGTCTCAACCAGGGCAAGTACTGGTGGTACAAATTACGCCTATGGAGGCACGGCGAGTCAATCAGACGCAGATCACAGTAAAATAATAGTACGAACATTAGGAACAGGCTTATTTTTTTCCGCAAGTTATTGCGGCGGCAGTGTTGAATATGATACAGGCAATAACAATGGATTGCAGTCAGCGCCATGCCGTGTGAAAGTGTGGAAAAATAGGGGGCTGATAACATGATATATGCGAAAGTAGGCGAATCATTTCAGCAGGTTGGGGGCAGTTGCCCGGACGGATTTATTGAGATGCAGTCAGAACGCCCCGGTGTTGATTATGTGGCTAAAGATGATGGGACTTGGGGAAAGGTTGAGCCGGAAGTAGTCACGCCGCCAGTAGACCAATCCACAGCGGACATGTGGGAGGCAATCCTTACCTTGTCTGCGAAACTAGATGCATTGGAGGGAAAATAGCATGCTAATATCTTGGAAAATAACAGCCTATGCCTATTTGGTCAAAGCTGGCCGGATGGTACTTGAAACCGATGTGCCTGAAGAATATCGGGAGGCAGTGGCAGAGAGATTGATTACAGAATAGGAGCCAAGTAGGCTCTATTTTTTATTGGGGGGTGGGATAATTTGTACACAACTACAGAAATTAAAATAATGTCAGTAGGAGCTGTTGCGGGGGCATGGTTTGGGACGGCAATAGGTGGTATCGATCAACAGGTTATTTCGTTGGCGATACTATCAGGCTTGGATTATTTAACAGGCATGTACGCCGCGTGGAAAAATAAAAATATAAGTTCACGAATTGGCTTTAAAGGGATGATGAAGAAGGTTGCTATCTTTGGGGCTATAATTCTGGCAAATCAGTTTGATACTGCGGCAGGCTTGCATTTATTGCGGCCTGCTGTTTTTCTTGGGTTTGCTATTGTTGAATTGTCAAGTTTGTTAGAGAACATTGACCGCATTGGCTGGGGAGAATATATACCTTCGTTTTTGCGTGATAAGCTCGTCCAAATCAGAGAGGAGAAAGGAGTTAAATTATGAGAGATTTTATCAATCAAGGCCACGCCCCCAACGGCGACCCCGACCCCGGAGCGGTGAGTCCGGCAGGGACGCGAGAATCAGACATTGCTTTTGACGTTGGCCTGATGGTCGCTGAATTTTTAGAAACCGCTGGGCATGAAGTTATAGTGAGTCAGAGCGACTCACTCGAGACAATTGTTAGTGGTGCGAATTTTAATCAATCTGATATATTTGTTAGCATCCATTGTAATGCGGCGGCTAACCCTGACGCGCGTGGAACAGAAACATTCCACTACTACGGATCGTCAGCGGGACGAAAATTAGCAACGTGTATCCAAAAACAAATCGTCAGTTCGTTACCGGTCGTGGATCGCGGCGTAAAAGAAGCAGGATTTTACGTTCTGAAAAATACAGATATGCCATCTGTACTGGTTGAATTGGCGTTTATTTCCAACGAAGATGACGAAAAATTGCTCATCAACAACAAACGAGACTTTGCCGCCGCAATTGCAAGGGGGGTAACTGATTATGCTTCCACAGATTAACGCTGACAGGGTTTCATCGTTTGTTAAGCGAAACGTATTACCATTAATAATTGGATTGATTGTGGGCTGTCTGGTGGCTTACGTTTTCTTTCCGCGAACTGTCGCAACGACGCAGACGGTTGACAAGCCGATTTACGTTGCTGGTGAGGTTAAAACAGAGAAAATTATTGAGTACATTGCCAAAGAGCAGGGCGAAAATACCGATGTGCAGATTAAATCAGACCCTGCAAAAATTATTGTTAACGTAAACGGCAAGGAAACGCAGCTTGACACGCTGACGGGCGAAACGCAAAAATTCGAAAAAGGTAAGTTAGTCATTAGCGAGAATACCACAGCGAAACTAGATGTATCCGATATGGTGAACGAACTCTCCAAGGCTCGAGAGAAACGAAACATGATTGGCGGTATAGCAACGAATCATGGACCTGCAGCGGTGATCGGGCGGGACAATGTTATTGGTGTGATTGGTAAAGATGTTTATGGTGCTGGATTGGTTTATAAATTTTAAGTGGTGCCCGGCGCTGCTGGGGAGCCTGCATATACTTGTTGATAAATAAAAGTGGTTATTTCCAAAACGGAAACAACCACAAGCATAGCCCGCTTTCAGCCGTAACGGTTGGAGGTGGGCTTTTTTATTTAGGCAGAAAAAAACCGCCTATTTACTGGCGATACGTTTCGCTGATCGGCGGCGCTCTCTGCGGATATAATAGCTGTTTGGGTTCGACTCTACACAGCGAGCGTGGAATGTCGTCGTGCTGCCGGGAAATCGGTATTCCTCGCCATTCTTGACCGGCTCGAAGCAGTGGGTACATATACCGGCGTAACCTTCTAGTTTCATTGTGTTCGCTCCTTTCGCGGTGGGCTTGTGACCCCGCTTGCCGCATTACCGGCCCGGGTGGGCCGTCACTCTGCTATTTTTGTCAAATGCTCCCAATCAAGTAAACTGTGTAGATTCCATTTAACGGCTGATAAAGATAATTATCAACAATCAAATTATCGCAATCTCCATACAAACTTCTTTTGTCTTCAGCGGCTCTTAAATAGTAGCCGCCGGGGTGCTGTTCTTTAAATTCTTTAAATGTCATCCTTACCGCCTCCGTTTATTTATCTTATGATTTAATTATAAACGAATACATTTAAATAGTCAATAGTATTTTAAACATTTTTATTTAAATATAGTTGAATATATTTAAAACTAAATGTATAATAATATTGAGGTGGTAAGATGAATATAAAAGCTAAAATCATAGAGTCCGGCAAGACAATGACCGAAGTTGCCGAATTGCTTACTGTCAAATATGGCAAGCCGGTATCTGTGCAAAGTTTGAGTAATAAATTTAGGCGTGATTCCTTGCGGCTGTCGGAGGCCGAGGATATTGCTGATGTGCTTGGCTGTGAAATCGTTTGGAAAAAGAAAGACCCCCAGCAGTAGCCGGGGAGAGGGAGGGAAGAATATATGAAGATTCCGGTTACTAAAGTTGGAGCAGCTAGGTCACAGTTAATAGAGGCAATTAATCTCTTCTTTGAAGAAAGAGATCAAATTTCTATACATACATTAGTCGGTGCTTCTCTCCAGATACTAAACGATCACATTAATAGTACAGATGCTAAAGTAAATTATTTAACGCTTCATTACGATAACGTTTTTGTAAAAGAAGAACATCGAAAATTTTTGTACAATAAACTTAATGAATCAAAGAACTTCTTTAAGCATGCCGATAAAGATTTAAAAGAAGGAAAGCTCTTAATTGATTTTGAAACTGGGCTTAATGAATTTAATATTTGGGAGGCTATTCGTTGCTTAAGTATAGTTGAAGGTAAAAATTATGTTGTTTCGGCAGAGTTTAAGGTATTTAATGCGTGGTTTTTTCTTAAATATCCAGAATTAATTAAAGAAGAATACCGGGACTTATTTAAACCACTAAATATAGATAATGCATCATTTAGTTTTAGTGATTGGCGTGAAATACTACGTAGAAATAAATTGGAAGAGAATAATTGATTACTCTGTCAAGCCGCATCCTCCAGGGTGCGGCATTTTCTGTTTATTCCCGCTTGTCATTTACGAACACCCGCTCTATAATGAAACCGAGGTGATTAATATGGCAAACAAACTCGCCGAGGTTTTAGACTTCATTAAAAATTACCATCATCCATATCCGCCAACAGTCCGCGAGATCGCTGCCGGCGTTGGCCTTAGTAGTTCAGCAACCGTCCATCGTTACCTATACTTGCTCGAACAGCAAGGCTACATTGCTCATGAGCCTAACTGTCCGAGGACAATAAGAGTGATAAAATAATGTGAGCCGTCTACACTATAGGCGGCTCCTTATTTACGTAAAAACCTAAAATTAAATAAGGCAAGCAGGAAACATAATAATAATATTAAATATTAAATATTAGACTTTTTCATAATAGGAGGTTTAACATGGGGGCAGCAGAGTATATCAATGGCGCAAAGGCGAGACGTGAAGATATATCACGATTTGTTGTTCATTTAACTAAAGATTTTGAGGGTAAACTAGCTCCTGAAAATTTACTGTCAATTTTGTCTTCACATACTATTTATGCAAAAAATCACTATTGTTTATTTGAAAGTGACTTAAAACTTCAAGCTTTGAGTAATCGAAAAAAGTTTCATGTCACTTGTATGACTGAAACTCCTCTTAATCAAGTTAAGAACATGTTTAACATTGAGGGTAGATCTATTAATTTTCAACCTTACGGAGTAATATTTAACAAGTCAGATATAGAATCCTATTATCATGGCAGCCCGTGTATATACGCAAATGGGAAAAATAAAAGGATGATTTCTTCTTACTGGACAATATATAATAATTCGAAGGCTAATAACTTCAATGACGGATTTCCGGAAATTGGAGCACTAACTCATATGTTTAATAAAGATAAAGACTTCGATTTTTCTTGGGAAAGAGAGTGGAGAATATTAGGCGATTTCAATTTTGATCCTTGGCATGTTGTCGCAATAATTTCTGAAGATAAAAGTTTAAAAATACCAAGTGAATATAGCCATGCTCCTATAATTAATCCTGAATGGGGATATGAAGAAATGATAATAAGAATTGCAAGGCAAAGCTTAGGATAGGATTCCGCATACCTACTGGTATTGTTCGGAATAAATCGGGTCCTTGACGTTCGGAAGGCACCGTCAAAGGTGGAGGGTATGGTATTAGATACACTTGCCAGGTACATGGCGAGGAAGTATATTTATTTTGTGATGACTTAACAGGACAGTGGTTTATCGAACATTAAAAGCTGTGTCCAAAGGTGTGTCCATTGCTTTTATATTATAGAATATACCTACGTACACGATATGCATAGTTTATTGCATTTACTGGATGATAAGACAACATAATACAATTAAATGCAATTTAACAATCATTCGTAATGAGAGGGTCACAGGTTCGAATCCTGCTATCGGCTCCAATGAAATCAAGGGTCTGTAGATTTTCTACAGGCTCTGTTTGTTTTGTGCGCCCTGCATGGCAAAACAAACAAGGTCAGCTTAAAAAGCTGACCTTGTTTAGGTAAAGGAAGTAATTGTGCTATTTTGTAAAGCCAAGAAACCAGGCAGGCTGTAACTCCGAGTACAACCTGCCTTATATAGAGGAAGTACAATTAAATAATAACATAGACAGAATAGTTCGGCAAGGAATATTTTATATTGTATACAAAAAATATATAAAATTTTGTATATTAAATTTTTGCATAATATCTTTGAAAATCTGCGCTGAAAAGAATAGAATTAGAGGTATATTATACAAGGGGGAACTTTGATGCGCAGAAAAATAATATCAATTATCCTTGTGTTGTATTTTGTGGTTCTGTTGGCCGGTTGTGCAACTAGTCAACAGAAAGCCGTATCAAACACGGCCCCTCCTTCTGTTGAAATTACTGTTTCGGCTGCTGCGAGCATGAAAGATGTTATCAGTGAGGTACAAAAAAACTATGAGGTGAAGAATCCTCATGTTAAGTTAGTTCTAAATTGGGGTGGCTCTGGCTCGCTTCAAAGGCAAATTGAATATGGGGCACCTGTTGATGTTTTTATTTCCGCGGCGCCTAAGCATTTAGATTACTTGGCGGCGAAAAACATGATAAACCAGGCCACGCGGATAAAGGTGGCTGAAAATACGCTTGTTTTAGTTGTGCCGGTGCAGTCAAGTCTAAAGATTAACCGATTTGAGGATTTATTACGACAGGATGTTGAAAAGATAGGCCTGGGTGAGCCAGCAAGTGTACCAGCCGGCCAATACGGCAAGCAGGTGTTGGAAAAGCTGGGCATTTGGGACGATATCAAGGGCAAACTCGTATACGGCAAAGATGTTCGAAGCATCCTGACGTATGTTGAGACCGGTAATGTTGATGCAGGTATCGTCTATAGTACAGACGCGTTATTAAGTGATAAGGTGAAGGTCGTTGCAATGGTTCCGTACGGTGCGCATGATCCTATCGTTTATTCAGCAGCTGTTATAGCAGGGACAAAACAGGAAAAGGCGGCTAAGGATTTCTTAGCATTTTTGCAAAGTGACGAGAGCCGTACTGTTTTCGAACGATATGGGTTTGTTATGCGAAAGGGATTAAGGGAAAGATGATAATCTGTTTTTGGGTTAATAAAAGGCCTTTGCGATAAAATCGCAAAGGCCTTTTTAGCATTAATTTTATAAACCTCTGTAACCATATCTTTTGTATTAACATAAGATGAATTAGACAGAAATAAGGAGGTCATTTTAGTGAAGGATTATAAATATGGTTGCAGTTGTGGCAATGGCGGGTATGATGACGATGAGGAATACAATTGCGAACCTAAGTGTGGTTATGAAACTAAATTTGGGGAAGGCTGTTTATGCCGTAAATGTATGAAGAGTAGTTATGGCGAGTGTCTTTGCCGGCATTGTCGCATCAGACGTAAATGTAAGTGTATGCATTATCGGCGGGAATGCTAAATTAGGGTATTGTGCCGGTTGATTACCTTTTAGGTAAAATAAAAGCCTTTGCGACAGAAATCGCAAAGGCTTTTTATCATTTTGCCCGTTTGAGGGCCAATATTTCATTTTCGTGCGTGGCAGACCGCGTTTTAAGCATATGTAAAAGGTCGGTGTGCTGGTCTTGAACAACGGCCATTTTGGTTGTTGCAAGTTCGAGGCTGTCCAGCTTAGATTCTAGTCTGTCGAGGTGCTCGGTATTGCGGGCGGCATAGTCTTCATGTTGCTGCCAGCCATCAAATAAAACATCAATTTTAGTAGTTAAGTTATTTTCGAGTTTTATCTGACTCGATTTAACAATTGCAGTATCAGCTTCAAGTCTGGATTGACCCGTCTTAACGGCTGTAACATCAGCTTCAAGTCTGGATTGACCTATCTTAATAGCTGAAACATCGGTTTCGAGTCTGGATTGGCCTGCCTTAACAGTTGTAAAATCGGCTTCGAGTCGAGATTGACCTGCTTTTATACCGGAAATATCAGATTCCAGGCCGCGCAGCCGGTCATTCATACTTTCCAGATGGGTTAAGATTTGATAGATAAGTTCTTCGCCCATAGCAAGGCTCCTTTTCATTGTGAATATACACCATCATTTTATCTTAAAACCAGACAAACTTAAAGTCTTATTTTAAATAATTGGTCTAAATGCCCCGAAGCAAGCATATAATTGTTTTTTTGTGGAGTTATCTGAATTAAGTCTCACTCGTATCATAAAGCATCAAGCTTGTGCATATAATTTACCAATCAATACAAATTGCGAGGTGAGATTGTGTCCGTAGGCGGAATGACGAGATGGCAAATTTGCAAGACATGCGGCCGCAAGTTTCTCACCGTCGATCGAAAAGACAGTGAAGCGGATTGGAGTGTACATTGTCCGGAATGTCGGGCGGGAATGATGCGGCAAGTCATAAAGGATATGACGGATAAGTGGCTAAGGAGTAAGTAACCCATTTTAAGCAAAAGAAAGAGGAAACGGCCGATGAGCTGTTCCCTCTTTCTTTGTGTTATTTGCGATATTGTTCAGGAATTGCCGTTGTTTTAAAGTCATACCAGCCAAGTCGTTCAATGGTTTGACCAAGCCGTTCCTTTGTTTGGCCATTGTTCCGGAAGTAGACAAGGATATTGCGGATTATTAACGCGACGTCCTGTTCCGGTATATTGTCGGCAACAACTTGGGCAATCTGCGCTTTGCGGCCGGAATTGCCGCCTACCGCCAATACATAGCCTTTTGCCGTACCATAAAGGCCGATATCTTTAACAAATACCTCGGCACAGCAATTAGGACAACCGCTTACGCCGATGCGGATTTTCGCTGGGGCGTCTTGGCCGAAAAATTCTTCATCAAGGGCTAGCCCAAGCTCGGTGCTTTCTTGCTGGGCCATAGGACAGTTGGGCTTGCCAGGGCACATGCTGACTGGGCGTACCGATTTGGCGATGAATGATTCAGGTTTAGCACCTAACTCGGCGAGGGCTTTTTCGCCGTCGACAAGATTGAGACCCATAATAGTAATGCTGTTACCGACAATTTTTAGCGTACCGCCGTACTTTTCGGCGACTGCGGCCAAATTGCGCAACTGGTCGGGGTTTGTCAGGCCACCGGGGATATGGGGAGTAACCGGAAATTTAACTCGCTTTTTTAAAAATGGAACTTTTGAAAGAGGCAAACTCACAAAATCCCTCCTTATGCAAACTCTTGCTTTCATTATACACTAGGCTTTCAATTTGTCAGTGATTTGGGTCACAGAACAGTAGTTTTTAGGACTATATGAAAATTTATGTTAAAAAACAATAATTATTGGCAAGGTGTAACAGGAAAAGGGATACGAATCGCGAAATAAGTTTTAATGTATATAAAAGGAAATTTTAGTTAATTGGAGTGACATATATGAAAGGTACTGTTGTTGGAACGTGGGTGAGTACTGCACGTAAGGTTTGGGGTGACGATTTAACAACTCAGGCGATGGAATATGCCGGATGGTTAGGTGATAAAATTTTCTTGCCGACTGAGGATGTTGAGGACGCTAAGCCGAAGCGATTTGTCGGCTTTCTGGCGCAGCATACAGGGAAAACGGAAGATGAGATCTGGCTTATAATTGGCAAGGATAATGTCGTCACTTTTTTTAATATTTACCCGGCCTTTTTTAAGCAAGAGAGTCTTTATTCGTTCTTGCGCTCGATGTATGATGTTCATGTTGTTGTGGTCAAAAGGATTCCTGGCGCAAAGCCACCGGAGTTGTTAATCAAGCCAATATCCGAGTTTGAGGCTGTTTTGAGTTATCGTTCACAGCGCGGGATGTTTGGGTATCTTAAAGGTCTGCTTGCTGGAGCGGCCGAGCATTTCAAAGAAGAGATCACAACTGAGATTATTGAATCATCGGCTGATTCAATGAAAATTAAAGTAGGTTTTTCTAAGCCGATTACTCATACTGTCACTTATAGAATGAACCAGATGTTGTCACTGGGGGTTGTAAAAAGCCTGCCGACTAAGATTGGCATCGCAGCTGCTGTTCTAACGGCCCTTATTAATGGTGGTTTGACGATTGTAGGTATTCCTATTCCCATTTGGACAGCTGTTGTTGGTGGGGTTGCTGCGGGCGTTGGAGCTAGCGTTTTGTTACAGCCGTTTAAACAAATTCGCGATGAAATTAAAGGAATTCAGGATCATTTGTATTTTACCGAAACCAAACTTAAGTCCGGTGATGAGTTTGAAGAAGTGAGCGAGGCCCTGTCCGACTATAAAAAACGCGTAAAGCGAGAGTTTATCGGCTTTAAGGGTATCAGTGACGAAATGAATCAATACGCTGATAATTTTAATGGCTTGGCTGACCGTATGCGAGGGACTTCAAATGAAATTTCCGGTGTTGTTCTGGATGTGGCGACAGCCGCCACCAATCAAGCACAGGAAACTGAAAATGCTGTTGGCATTCTAAATGGAAATCTTGAAACGCTGACAACTGTAGTAACTGAGCAAACACGTAACAAGCAGCAGCTAGAGATGGCGGTAAATGAGATCAATAAAGGGTTTCAAGAGGTTCAGGCATCAAGTTCAAAATTGGCGAATAGCATGCAGAAATTTGCTGATGTGAAGCAATCAACGTCAAACTTAAAGGAACAGGCGACTAAAATTACGGAGATTACCGGCATGGTGGCAGCTATTGCTGGTCAAACGAATTTGTTGGCTTTAAATGCTGCGATTGAGGCGGCCCGGGCTGGCGAACATGGCCGTGGTTTTGCCGTTGTGGCCGAAGAGGTACGCAAGCTGGCCGAGCAGTCCGAACAGCATTCTACCTCTATTGCCAGTGACCTAGAGGTGCTAATGAGTATTATCAGCGGTGTTGTTGACATGATTCAGGATGAATACGATATTCTGGCGGCTGAAAGTCGGCAATTGGACGAGGTCGTTGCTGACAATACTAGAAACGTTGGTAATATTCATCATGTTGCTGATAATATTGTTGACATGATTGGTAAGCTGGAACATGAGATGTCCGGTCTCAGTGAGGTTTACGGGAAGATTGAGTCGCTGGCGGCTATTTCCGAGGAAAACTCAGCAGCTACTGAAGAGGTGAGTGCTTCTGTGGCGATTTATAATGATAAGCTTCAAGATATGATGGATAAGATTCGAGAATTTAAGAGTGTTATTGAGAATTTTAGTGAAGATATTAATCAATATCGAACTTGATAGGCAAGTTGTTATAACCCAGGTGAAGCCGCCTGGGTTATTTTTAGATAAAATTGGTTAATTGTTTTTAACGTGCGGAATATTAGATACCAGGAAAGAAAAAAGGTAAGTATTGCATCATGGTAATTGCCTTGATAGAATTAGAGGCAAAGTATATAACAATTGGCGCTATGTCAAGTATTATGATATATAAACGGAGGTACATATGATTCGTGAGCGGCGTAGTCGGGAGAAGTTAGAAAACTATTATCGTAAGTATACCGAGGAGGGTGTCCTTGACCCTAATACCCATCCGTGGGTAGCCGAGTCGTGGAAGAGGAGCCGGGCGCGTGGTATTGCCAACGAAACCATGCCGCCGGCGGTGCGGCTTAGCAAAGAGGAATTGGCCGATCGTCGAAAAACCCATCAGGATGCGATTGGCTATTTGGACGGGTTATACAATGAGGTTAGTGAATACTTTAATAGTTATAACCTTAGTTTGTTTATCTTGGATAATGAGTGCTATTCGCTAAAAAATTATGCTATGCCGTTTTTCCAAAGAACACCTGGTGAAGTGGAAGGGATGCGATTATCCGAGCGGGATATTGGGACATCCAGTATTAGTATTGCCTATGAACATAAAACGACTTTCTTAATGTTTGGACCCGAAATGTGGGTGCGAGATTGTCAAGACGGTGATGCGTGTTCAACGCCTGTCGTAGTCGACGGCGAACTAAAATACATATTGACGCTGGTGTCGGTTGATCAGGATGTGCTGCCCTATAATGCGATTGTCTCGTTATTGCTGAGTATGAAGTATGCCCTGGAGAAACATCTTAGTATGCAGTGGCACTTAAAGGCGCGGGACGCTATTTTGGATGCTGCGCCTTTCGCGGTATACCACATTGTACCAGGGGGTAGTGTTGTTTATACAAACAAGCTTGGCCGAAGCCGTCTAGCCAAGATCAGTGAGGATACCGAAGGCGATGATTTGCCAAATTTGAGTAGTGTTGTGCTTAATTATCGGCACACGCCGCTCTTTAAAGGCTTTAAGGGGATTCCGTCTTATAATAAGGAAGTCACCTGGATTACCGCCAATAAGACATATGAAGACATTACTACCGTTGTGCCGCTTGAGCGGGATCAGGATAATATTATTAATAGTGTTGTAGCTGTAACGATGCCGATTGAAGATTTAAGGACACTTGTTGCCCATGCGGTCGGCTATAAGGCTCGGTATAATCTGAATAGTATGGTTGGTCAGGCTCCGAGTTTCGTAAGCATGCAGGAAAAGGCCGGACGGGTGGCCCGTAATAATAATAATGTGTTGCTGCAGGGTGAACCTGGTACCGGCAAAGAACGGTTGGCTCACGGTATTCATCAGGGCAGTAGTCGGGCCGCAGGGCCGTTGATTTCCGTGATGTGCGGGGCCCATACACCCGAGTTGCTGGAGGTTGAATTATTTGGAACGGCTGAGGGCACTGATGAAAGCCGGCCAGGAAAGCTAGAACTTGCCAACGGTGGGACGTTGTTTTTTGACGAGATCGAGAAAATGCCGGCTAAGGTGGCCGCTAAACTGACCGGAGTGCTGACTAGCGGGATTAGCTCAAGAGTTGGCGAAAATATTAAGCGGAATATCGATGTTCGCGTAATTTCGGCCTGTGACAGCGACCTCAAACGTTTGACTGATAAAGGTGTTTTTCGCAACGATTTATATGAGCTTTTGTCTAAGAGTGTCATCCGAATCCCGCCGCTTCGAGCACGGCGCGAGGATATTCCGCTTTTGGCCAGCCACATTATCGGTGAAGTTGCCGAGCAGCATCAATTGAAAAACAAAAATGTTGCTGCTGAAGCAGCAGAGTTATTGATGCATTATGATTGGCCAGGTAATATTAAACAACTGCAGGGTGTTGTTGAACATGCTTTTTTTAACACAATCGGTGATACCATTAAATCGACCAACATTAGTCTTTTGGCCGATGCACCAGTAGGAAATGCCTGGAAAGAGGACAAGGAAGTCTTTGTAAAGGCGTGGCAGGCGGCCGGCGGCAATATCAGCCGGCTGGCGAACATGCTTGATGTCAGCAGAGTAACCTTATATCGATATTTGAAAAAATACGGATTATCAAAAGAATAAAGGAGCGGGATTCTAAGTGCGTTTGCGGAAAAAACCCTGGATTGCCGAGGCAATAAACCAATATTCTCACTTTGTTCACCAAAACGCTGATAGCAGTGCCAAAGGAAAGTGGCAGGAGGTTTTTGGCCGTAGGGCGCCGCTTCATGTTGAACTTGGTACAGGAAAAGGCGGATTCATCACTGAAACAGCAGCGTTGACTACAAATAGCAACTTCATTGGTATTGAAGCCCAGGTTGATGTTCTGTTCTATGCAGCTCAAAAGGCGGCGGCTAAGGAGTTGCATAATATAAGGCTGCTTGTCTTTGATATCAACAACATCTTGGACATTTTTGCTGAGCACGAAATTGATCAGCTTTATATCAACTTTTGCGATCCCTGGCCTAAGGCACGGCATGCTAAGCGCCGGTTGACTCATGTCAATTTCCTTAATAAATACCGGCAGATTTTAAAAAGTGGGAGCCGACTCATCTTTAAGACAGATAACAAGCCATTATTTGATTTCTCCCTGGAGCAATTTTGTGAAGCCGGTCTAATTGTCGAGAATGTAACTTATGATTTACACAATAGTGAATTTGCTGTGGGAAATATCATGACTGAATATGAACAAAAGTTTAGCGGGCTTGGAATGAAAATTAACCGTTGTGAAGTGGTTTTTCCGTAAACTTATAGCATAAAAGTAAGACGCGGCATATATTGTAATAGAGAATGTAAGAGAACATCATTTTGCAAGATGGGAGAGTGTTACAATGCCGCGTCAGCCGATCATTCATACTGTTCCGCAACCATTGGAACCTCTGAATATTGAAGAGGTTAGATTTTGGCTAGATATTATGCAGGAACATGCTCTATTTATTAAGATGGGTCTACCTTGTGACCGAACCGACCTTATCAATGAGGCCCAAAACTTTATCCGGGAATTCGATACTCTTGGTAATCGAGCCGAACGGGTACAGAATGAAAAAAAATTCAAAGAATTAGTCAGTGATGCTTATGATGTTGTGTGCGAATTTCACCGATTCAAGCGGCATCTTCTACGGCTCAAGTTGACTTGTAAGCTTGCCGGTTCTATCTTTCCAATTCAGTATGATCATTTGGCCCGAGAAGCGGAGTACGTTATGCGCTTATTTGATAAAATGCGCACTGGCCGGCCTGGGCTAAAGGCAGCCGCCAAGACGCAGGAGACGTCTTTTTGGGTGCGTATCATGGGTGAACATGCTGCCCTGATGAGTCACCTTATTGACCCGTCAGAGCGATCACTAGTTTCAACGGCTCGCGAATTTAGCGAAGATTTCGATGCGCTTTTATTGCAGAGTAATGATTTTGCCAGCATGCTCAGTCACAATGAGAATGATGTGCCATCATTTAGGCGATTTTTGCAGGATGTTCATACATCAACCCGTCAGTTGCGTGACTTTAAACGGGCTGTCCAGGAGATGATTGCGCAGTGTAAGCTAGTGGGATTAATTCCTGAAATGCTCGCCGACCATGTACGCCGTGAGGCTGAACATTTTCTCATGATTCTTGCCATGATGGAAAAGGGTATTATAACATGCGTAACAGCTACTGAGCCGGAATGCGAAGTCGTTGAGGCCATCGAAGATATGGAAGAAGAAATTTGCTCTGACCCGGTTATCGAATGTGGCGAAACTGTTGAGGACTGCGAAGATCATGATGAAGAAGCATGTTATGAGGAAGAGGACTGTGAGGAACCGCAAGCCAATTTCAATATATATAAATCACCGGCCGTTAACATGGACGACATAGAAGACATAGAAGGCATAGAAGATGATATCGATGATGATTGCAATTCCCCGGAGCCGCATAAAACAGCCCCAGTCAAACAAAAACCGCCTAAATACAAATGGGGTGGAAAATGGCCGCGGCCGCTTGGAAAATGATAAAGCAAAAAAAAATTCTCTGCCATGTGAGGAACATAGCAGGGAATTTTTTCATCTTGGTAAAACGGCGATTGAACTCAAGAATTCGTGGTTATCAGTGGTGAAGGAAAGCAGTCGGCCGTTCACAAGGTCGATCAGGGCCAAGTCACCGAACATATTACTGGAGGCCACACCGAAATGGGCATCAGGCAAAACAGTTAGTGTTGATATAGATCGGCCGACACTGAAATGATCAACAACAGTGCCTGTAGTGAGGTCAATGATGGTCACTGAACCGCTGTCTTCGTTGACAACATATGCGGTCTGCCCATCAGGCGCAAGGGTAGCTTGACAGGGGTAGGCCCCGTTGCTGTTCGCGCAGGCTGGGCATTGGATGGTAAGAATGGTGGGCGGACAGTTTTCGTGGATGCGGACGATAAACAGTCCTTCACCATATGTTCCATTTGATGTAAAGGGAACCATGACCACTCCACTCTTGTCATAAACGATGTTGGTTGGAATGCCACTGACCGGATACTCATTTGTCAGTTCGCCATTCTGGCTAAATACAGCGATTACACCGCTATTGTCACTTTCCCACGCGCTGTAAACATTCTCGCTGCTTACAGCCAGGCCGATACAAGTACAAGCCTGATTTGCTGCCTGGCCGCATGTAGTTAGTTTTAGCGCTATCGTATCAAGGCTGTAGAGAATGCCGTCAGGCGCAGTGAAATATACAGTGTTATTATCAGGAGCAAGTGCGAACTGTAGGGGGTGTGGCAGTTTGATCGGTAGCTGGTAAAGTGAGCATGCTTTAAGATTGACGGCAAACACCGCGCCGCCGCTGCTTTGGTCTACAGCAGGGAGATAGGCCTTTCCCAGGTCGCTAGTTACGGCCAGTCCGACTGGCGTATACTCAGGAGGGTAAGGCATTTTGGAAAGGGCTTGACCTGTAAGAGCGTCAATTAAGAGCAGGGCATGACTGGATACATCAATCACCAATAGGTTGAAGGGTGTCATTTCCACACAAATCACCTCTTATCATAGCTGGCGGTGAGCTCGGCCAGCAGTTATCCGCTTTGTATCATATGCAGTATAGAGTGTGATGCTACTACCCAAAGTGTCTTTAGGCTTGGCGGGAACAAAATTTTCTACTATAATAAGGATGATGAACTAACGCTACCAGGCGCTATGGGGGCAAAGGAATGGACAAGCCGACAAAGCTATGGGCTAATCATACTGAAGCAGTTTTTTATATTACTTTAATACTATTTGTGATTGGCACAGTAAATGTCTTTAGTGCCAGTTTTGTACTAGCCGGACAGCTTTTACATGATAGTTATTTTTTTCTCAAAAGACACATGATGTTTTTTTTGATTGGGTTTGTCGCAATGTTGATAATTGGTCGAATGAATTATCATATTTTAAGGAAATTCGTTGTACCTATTGGTTTGGCAGCAATCGGTCTGCTGGTTGCTGTGCACTTTGGCGGGGCCGAAGCCAATGGTGCCAGACGCTGGCTTGATTTGGCAGGAATTAAATTTCAACCTTCTGAAATTGCTAAGCTGGCCGTTGTCATTATAACAGCCAATTACCTGGGGCCGCGTCTTGATCGTAATCGAAAAATTGATCTTTTCAGCGCACCCTTGTGGTTTAGTTTTATTACATTTGGTTTTGTTCTTAAGCAGCCTGATATGGGAACCGCGATGATTATTATTGGATTGTGTCTGCTGATCTACCTTATTGCAGGGCTGCCGAGGCATCAAATCGCTCTGCTGGTTTGTGGCGGAACGGCGGCGGTAGTAATGTTGTCGCTTGTTGCTTCGTACCGAGCCGACCGCATTTATGCTTGGCTTAACCCTTGGGCTTATCAGGATTCAATCGGTTATCAGACAGTGCAGTCATTGATGGCCATTGGATCAGGCGGTCTATGGGGTACTGGGCTGGGAATGGGTACAAGTAAATTTTATTACTTGCCAGAAGCGCATACCGATTTTGCATTTGCTGTTTTGTGTCAGGAGATGGGCTTTATTGGTGCTGGTATTGTCTTGGTCTTGCTTGCCCTGCTTGGTATTTACGGCGCTAAAATAGCAGCTGTTGCGTCGGATGGGTTTGGTAAGTTGCTGGCTATAGGCGCAATTGGGATTGTCGTTGGTCAAGGGGTTATTAATATTGCCATGGTATCCGGTTTACTACCGGTAGTTGGCGTACCGCTGCCCTTTATCAGTTTTGGCGGGACATCGCTTGTTGTCAATTTTTGTGCTATTGGCCTACTAATCAGTGTTAGCCGCCGCGCTACCGTTAAAAAGCGTAAAGAAGACAATCAGCCGCCTCCGGCCCCGAAAAAGTTACGGCTCGTAACACCGTCGAATAGTTAGAGTTTAAACTGCAAATTTCCCGGCAATACTGTTAATAGAGCAGTAGGGAGAGGCGGTACGGTGATATGCTGGGAATTATTCGTCTAGGTGCGTATTTGCTGAGTGGTCTGACGATCTGGCAGTTTGTGAATGACGGGAGTGCAATGAACAATGTTTTGCCAGCTGCCAGGCATTTGGTACTTGATCCGTCCCATGGAATGGTGTTTGGTGTATGTGCTGGTGTGAGCAATTATACAGGATTTGACGTTACCCTCATTCGGCTTTTGTGGACGGTGTCCAGTTTTTATCGAGGTTTTGGAATAATACTATACGTTTTAGCTTTTCTCATTATGCCGAGCAATGCATAAGAAAAATACAGCAATCCGATTCTGTAGATAACAGAAATCGGATTTTTTTATTTTCGCCAAGTAACAAGGAGCAGAAAATTGACATAAGATATAGTAGATTTCATGAGAGGAGGCTGGCTATGAAAAAGAAAAGTTATCCAATGTGGCAAGAAGATTGTGATGAGATGGGCGACATGGATGAAATGTCCATGAAAAAGGGAATGATGCCGCAAAGAATGATATTGGCCCATGCCTATGTTCCATGGCAGTACTACGATAAAGCATTTAGTCCGCAGGAAGCGCTGATGAAAGGCACTTTATTCCCTGAACTTTGGGGTGTATATCCGATACCAGAGTAATAGTAGCGGAGGTGAATAATAATGAACTGCGAAAAGCAGGTAGCAATGCTTAGAAGGGTTCAAGAAATGGAGTTTGTGGCGATTGAACTCAATTTATATCTCGACACCCATCCCTGTGATACAGAGGCCATCAATGATTATAATTGTGCCGTTGAACGTCTCAGAGTACTTGTACAAGAATACGAAGAAGAATTTGGACCACTGATGCACTTCGGGCATGGTGGCTTCAGCCAAAAGAATGAATGGCAATGGATCCAAGGACCCTGGCCGTGGGAAATATAGGTAGGGAGGGGAAGAAAAGGTTATGTGGATATATGAAAAAAAGATGGAGCACCCAGTTAGAGTTTGCCGCCCTGATGTCAAATTTGCCAAAATGGTTATCACTCAATACGGCGGCCCAGACGGAGAACTGTCAGCTTCACTAAGATATTTAAACCAGCGTTACTCGATGCCGACCGATAGAATAAAAGCGCTTTTGACTGATATTGGGACCGAAGAACTGGCCCATATGGAAATGATCGCAGGCCTTGTGTTTAAGCTTACCGATGGCGCGACCTGTGAAGATTTTAAAGAGGCCGGTTGGGAAGGCCAGTATACTCAGCATGATAACGGCTTATTCTGGACAGATGCGAATGGAGTTCCTTGGACCGCAAAATACATCGCCTGTTTGGGCGATCCTATTACCGATTTAACCGAGGATATGGCGGCTGAGCAAAAAGCCCGTTCAACGTATGAACATCTTATTGCCTGCACTGACGACGAGTTAGCGAAGGATACCCTAAGATGGTTGTGGCAGCGCGAAGTAGTCCACTTCCAGCGCTTCGGCGAAGCCCTGAACGATGTCCAGGAGTGGATGGCCACCTCAAAGCACATGTGGTGCGGGTGTGATAGGGAAAAGAAAGAAGAGTAATCAAAACAACCGCCAGTTTTTGAAGTGCCCCCTATCAAGTAGATAGCTGAAAAAGCAAAATGGTTTTAACTGGACTCCGTCAATGACGGGGTCCAGTTATTTATGTAGTACTTTCGTTGGCAATTTTAAATGTGGCATCTCGTTTTAATTAAGGGCCTAATTGTATAAAACAGGCTATTAGGAGAAGCAAGGAATTAAAAAATGATGGTTTTTAGAGAAATTTGTCGATTTATGACCAAAAGGTAATGTGACAGATATAAAAATAAATAATAAAATAGTAGCAACACTGAATACTGTATACAATAACCTTTCTGACAAAATTCAGAATATTTAATGTTTTACAAGGGGGAGAAAGAATATGTTACAAGAGTTTGGAAATGTAGGGTTATTGCTGATCGTTGCCTTAGTGTTTCCGCTTTTAGCGCTAGGGACAGCGTTTCTGCTTCGACCTCGTGATCCAGGGGTAGAGAAATCCTTGCCATATGAGTGTGGTGTGGATACGGTTGGTACAACTTGGGTGCAATTTAGAGCCAGTTATTTTCTGTATGCGTTAGTATTTGTCGCTTTTGATGTTGAAACTGTTTTCTTATATCTTTGGGCCATTAAGTTTCAGGAATTGGGAACGTTCGCCTTTGTTGAAATGTTTATTTTTCTCAGTATTTTATTAGTGGGACTGGGATATGCCTGGAAGAAAGGAGCTTTGGAATGGAAGTAACGACTTTTTCAGAACGCGAGCAGCAAGAAAATGAGTTGCTGCAGAAAAATATTCTTGTAACAAGTATTGATGCGGTATTGAATTGGGCGCGAAGTAATTCATTGTGGCCGTTGTCTTCCGGCCTCGCTTGTTGTGCGATAGAAATGATGTCATCTGCAGCTGGGCGGTTTGATTTGTCACGATTCGGTTATGAGGTTTTTCGCGCTTCGCCACGACAGGCTGATTTGTTGATTGTGGCAGGTACATTGACTTGGGCAATGGCTGGTCCGCTAAAACGGTTGTATGAGCAGATGCCTGAGCCAAAGTATGTTATTGCGATGGGCAGTTGTGCCAATACCGGCGGGCCTTTTGCAGATTCGTATTCTGTTGTTCCCGGTGTTGATCAGATTCTGCCAGTGGATGTATACATTCCAGGGTGTCCGCCCCGGCCGGAGGCACTGATTCATGGGATGTTGGAACTAAAACGGAAGATTCAGGATCCTAATGTTGCGAGGAAAACATTATGAGTAATAATAATGAGCTATTGGCTGAAATCCAAGCACAGTATTCACGTGAGACCCAAATCATTGGGGAGGACAAGCAGCAGTTTCTGCTGGTTGAGCCGGAATATCTGCTTAAGATACTCGGGATTCTCAAGAATTATGAGGCGTATCAATTTGATATGCTGCGGAATTTGACAGCGGTGGATTATTTGGAATACATGGAAATGGTTTATCATTTATATTCCTTGCCGCTTCGTCACTCGATTACAATAAAAGCCCGCTGTGCGGCAGAGAATTCGCAAATGCCTTCTGTGACGTCGATTTGGCCCTCAGCCAATTTTCAGGAGCGGGAGGTCTATGATTTATTAGGGATAACATTTACCGGGCATCCGGATTTGCGGCGTATTTTAATGCCGGCTGAGTTTACTGAACATCCTTTGCGTAAATCGTTTAAGGCGGGTGCTGGGCAGCTGCCAGGGGGCGGAGGTAATCATTCATGTTAAAGACAGAAACGTATACTTTAAATATGGGGCCGCAGCATCCTAGTACGCATGGTGTGTTACAGGTCGTGCTGGAACTAGATGGTGAGCAGGTAGTTGAAGCTATACCCCATATGGGATATTTACATCGCGGCATTGAAAAACTGGCTGAAAGTCGTACGTATGTCCAGTTTATTCCTTATACGGATCGCTTGGATTATGTTTCATCAATGGGAAATAATTTAGGGTATTGTCAGACAGTTGAAAAACTGATGGGGATTGAGATTCCCGAACGGGCTGAATATTTGCGGATTATTATGGTTGAGCTTAATAGGATTGCCAGTCATCTGATTTTTATGGGTTCATTGGCGATTGATCTCGGTGCTTCTACAGGTATGATGTTTGGGTTTCGTGATCGTGAACGTATTTTAGATTTGTTTGATATGGCCTGCGGCGCGAGGATGACTTATAGTTATATCCGGTTTGGCGGTGTGTCAGCTGATCTGCCACCTGAATTCATTCCTGCGCTGCAATGTTTCTTAGCGGATTTTCCTGCGATGTTGGAAGAAAATCACGGCTTGTTAACAGGCAATGAGATTTTATATAACCGGTTAAAAAACAATGCAATTATTAGCGGTGAGAAAGCCATGAAGTTTGGTCTGACAGGTCCTTCGCTACGGGCTTCGGGGATTGATTATGATCTGCGGAAGGTTGAGCCTTACGGTATTTATGACCGATTTGATTTTAGTGTTCCGCTAGGACAAACTGGTGACAGCTGGGATCGTTATCTTGTCAGGATGGAAGAAATGCGGCAAAGTGCGAGTATTATTGCCCAGGCGGTAGAGCAATTGCCAGAGGGGCCGGTTATGGCAAAGGTTCCGAAGGTATTGAAACCACCAGTTGGTGATGTTTACCATTCTATTGAAAATCCCCGCGGCGAGTTAGGCTATTATATTGTTAGTGATGGCTCACCGAAACCCTATCGCATCCATGTGCGCCGCCCCTCCTTTATTAATCTCCAGGCGTTGAATGAAACTTGTCAGGGCTTGCTGATTGCTGACGTTGTCGCTGTGTTGGCTACGTTAGATTCACTGATGGGGGAAGTGGATTGCTAATTTTTACAAAGGGGAGTCGTAAAGTATGCAAGAGGTAACAGGGTTGTATGTTATTGCAGAAATGCTGCGCGATATTTTAGGTCACTATTTGCCAGCGCAGTATGTAGATATCAGTATGAGCCTTATTAATATTGGTGTAATTTTTGGGATTATTTCGATGACGGCAGTTGTCTTGGTATATGGCGAGCGTAAAGTCAGTGCCTTTATGCAAAGTCGGTCAGGCCCGAATCGTGTCGGCCCCTATGGGCTACTGCAGACCATCGCTGATATGTTTAAGTTGATGTCGAAAGAGGATATTATGCCTGCCGGTGCTGACAAATGGATGTGGATTCTAGCGCCTATGATACTGTTTATCCCGGCGGCCGCTGCCTATGCTGTTTTTCCGTTTGATAATCAGGCTGTTTTTGCTGATTTGAATATTGGTATTTTCTATTTTATAGCGGTGTCTTCACAGGCTGTTTTACCTTTTTTGATGGCTGGTTGGGCCTCTAATAATAAGTATGCCTTGATCGGTGGTATGCGGACTGTAGCTCAAATGTTAAGTTATGAGGTTCCTATGGTGCTTTCTATCCTGGGAGTCGTTATGATGGTGGGTTCGATGCGGATGAGTGATATTGTCGCAGCACAGCAGAATGTTTGGTTTATTGTGTTACAGCCAATTGCCTTTGTTGTTTATGTTATTACAGCAACAGCTGAAATTAATCGGGCGCCGTTTGATTTAGTCGAGGGTGAGTCGGAAATAGTAGCAGGCCCTTTTACTGAATATACCGGCATGCGCTTTGCCCTATTCTTCTTAGCCGAGTATGCCAATTTATTCGCGGTTTCGGCAATTGCGACCACCCTCTTTTTGGGTGGATGGCACGGCCCATGGTTGCCGGGTTGGGTGTGGTTTTTCCTTAAGGTCGCTGGAATGGTTTTTCTTTTCATGTGGTTTCGTTGGACGTTTCCCCGGTTGCGGATTGATCAGCTTATGGCGCTTGGCTGGAAGGTATTGCTGCCCCTGGCGTTGGTCAATGTTGTGATTACCGGTGTCGGTATGTATATTTATCAGCTTTTGAGTTAGGAGGGATAAGTTATGAGGGGTAAAGGACTATTAAAAGGAATGAGTCTTACCTTAAAAGCGTTTTTTAGCAAGAAGGGAACTGTACAATATCCTGAAGCAAAATTACCTATGTCACCGCGTTTTCGCGGCGGCGAGCTTGAGTTGGATCATAAAAAGTGCATTGCATGCGGACTGTGTGCAATGGCTTGCCCAAATCATGTGATTGAGTTGACGACTGCTGTGAATGAAGATAAGAAGAAGTACTTAACATCGTATGTCTATCATTCTGGCTTATGTTTGTATTGTAATTTTTGCACCGAGGCATGTCCAACAAAGGCAATTTGTTGGGATAAAAATTATGAAAATGCCCGATACTTTCGCGAAGATTTAGACGTTGACTGTTTATCCATTTCACAGCAAAAATCAGTAACGGCCGCAGAGGAATCGTTCGGCACAGGTAAGCCTGAAATGGATGAGCAAGAGAAAACCCGACAAGGGAGGGCTGCTGGATGAATGAATGGGCTTATACTGCCGCATTTTTCATATTTGCAGCCGTGACTGTGGCATCCGCAGTGGGCGTTGTGACAAAAAACGACCTTGTGCATAGCTCACTGCTGTTGGCGTTATGCTTTGTTGGCGTAAGCGGCTTGTATGTGCTTTTGCAGGCTGATTTTCTGGCAGCAGTCCAACTTCTTGTTTATAATGGGGCCATTGCGATTGTTTTTGTTCTTGGGACGATGCTGACGCGACGGAGTATTCGGCATGGCACTAATCATTCGGAGGCGGATGCTCCATCTCGCTTGATTGGACTGATAAGTGGCTTGTTTGTTGCGGTTACTCTGGGCGTCATCGCTACTACACCTTGGAATTATTCCAGCGCGGGTGCTGTTCAAGATACTCCCGCAGTCCTTGGCCGGTTAATTCTAACCGATTATATGATTGCCATGGAAGTGGCAGCAGTCCTCTTACTGGCAGCGATGATTGGTGCGATTGTTCTTGCAAAAGGAGTGGATGAAGAATGATTGGATTGGCTCATTTTTTAACAGTTGCCGCTATGGTGTTTGCAATCGGATTGTATGGACTATTAACTAAGCGGACTGTCGTAGGTATTTTAATGAGTATTGAGTTGATGCTGAATGCTGTAAATATTAATTTAATTGCCTTTTCGCGATTCATTACACCAGATGTTTTAACAGGACAAGTCTTTGTTATATTTACGATTGCGGTAGCGGCCGCTGAAGTTGCGATAGGATTGGCAATGGTTTTTAGAGTATATCGTGATCGTAACACAGTACATGCGGCAAGACTTAATGAGATGCGCTGGTAAGATTGCATGAGAGAGTAGGTGGAAAAAATTGTTTAGCCAATATGCATTGCATCATGCCTGGCTGATCCCATTATTGCCAGTCATAGCTTTTATAATAGTAGGGCTTTTCTTGCGGCGTATTCCTGTATTATCGGCGGCTGTATCTGTTTGCATGAGCCTGCTCAGTTTTGTACTGGCATTGGGAGTAGGCTATGGAGTGATCGATCAGCTGATTACAGTCGATAACCCCTTAATTCAGCGAATGCCTTGGCTTGTTATACCAGGGCTGACGATTGATATGGGGGTATATATTGATCCGCTGTCGGCGGTGATGTTAATCGTTGTTACCCTGGTATCTTTGATGGTGCAAATTTATTCGATTGGATACATGCGAGGCGATGCGGGATTTGGACGCTTTTTTGCGTACTTATCATTGTTTTCCGCTACCATGTTAGGCTTAGTCATTGCGGTTAATTTCGTCCAACTGTATGTTTTTTGGGAATTAGTTGGCTTGTGTTCTTACCTGTTGATTGGCTATTATTTCCATAAGGTTTCCGCACGGGAAGCTGCTAAGAAAGCGTTTATTACTACCCGTATTGGTGATTTCGGTTTGCTTATCGGTATCGTGCTGTTACAAATCTTATTTGGCACATTGGATTTTCAACACTTAGGCGTGTCTGTGCCTGCGTATGTTGCGCAGCAGGGTACAGGACTGCTTACAGTTGTGGCTCTGCTCATATTTCTTGGTCCAATTGGTAAATCCGGGCAGTTTCCGCTCCACGTTTGGCTTCCTGATGCGATGGAGGGGCCGACACCGGTATCGGCATTGATTCATGCCGCTACCATGGTTGTCGCGGGGGTGTATTTGGTAGCGCGGGCCTTCTTCTTATTTAGTGTTTTGCCTAATGCGATGGAGGTAATAGCCTGGATTGGGGCGTTCACAGCTTGTTTTGCCGCAAGTATTGCGTTTACCCAGCGGGATATTAAGCGGATTTTAGCTTATTCGACAATCAGCCAATTAGGTTATATGATGCTGGCGCTTGGTGTTGGAAGTGTTACGGCTTCGATGTTTCATCTTACGACTCATGCCTTTTTTAAAGCATTGATGTTCTTGGCTGCCGGTGCAGTATTGCATGGTTTACCGGATAAAAATGATATTTTTGCCATGGGTGGTTTACGGCATAAAATGCCGGTTACCTTTGCCGCCATGACAATTGGTGTTCTTGCTATATCCGGCATTCCGCCGTTTGCCGGCTTCTTTTCCAAGGATGAGATTTTACTGGCGGCTTCACAGGTCAGTATGCCGTTGTATGTTATCGCTGTATTGACATCTTTTATGACGGCTTTTTACATGACAAGATTGCTGGTTGTCGTCTTTTGCGGACCGGAGAAACCTGATAATCATCCGCATGAAGCACCTGTATCTATGCGGATTCCTTTGGTCGTGCTGGGTATTCTTGCGATAATTGGCGGATATATACCTTATGCCTATCATTTCGGCGACTGGGTGCGATTTGGTCCGGCTTTACACATGGGACTGAATTGGACGATTGCCGGAACGTCGACTGTATTGTCAGTAGCGGCCATGGCGCTGGCTTGGTTTATCTACGGTTCTGGCAAGGCTACATCTGATAAGCTAGCGAGGCGTTTTAGCGCCTTATACAACCTAAGTTATCACAAATATTATATTGATGAGTTGTACTTGTGGTTGAATCATACGTTTGTTGATGGCTTCGGCAAGCTTTTATATTGGATTGAAATTTATGTTATCGAAGGTATTGTGAATGGGCTGGCTCATTTATCGCTGCAATTAGGCGACTGGCTGCGCCGCAAGCAAACAGGAAATATGCAGCGGTATGGCTACATCATGTTTGGAGCGGCATTGCTGATTGTGGCAGGGTTGCTTCTGCTCAATCCGTTATTCAAAGGCGTCTTATGTGGAGGTGGTTACTAAGATGGCTAACTTTCCGTTATTAACAGCGATTTTATTGACGCCTATTTGTGGGATTCTCGTCTTGTTTTTCCTTCCGCGTGAGGCGAATAAGATGATGAAAATGATTGCAGCGGTTACCATGGCCGTTGCTCTCGGCTTAACAGTATATGCCTATTGGGCTTATGATGTTGCCTTAGCAGGTATGCAATTTACTGAGGATATTCCTTGGGTCGCAGACTTAGGCGTACACTATGCGTTAGGTGTGGATGGTATTTCTTTACCGTTGCTTCTCTTAACGATGTTGGTTGGATTTTCGACTGTCTTTGTTTCTTGGAACGTGAATGAGCGTCCTAAAGAATTTTTTATTCAATTACTGGTCTTAGTGGTTGGGGCTGCCGGAACGTTTGTTACCCAGGATTTACTTATTTTTTTACTATTCTATGAATTATGGGTAATCCCGACGTATATTATGACTGTTGTGTGGGGTTCCGATAAACGCGTGACGAAAGAATATGCTGGGATGAAGTTAACGATTTACTTGTTAATCGGTTCAGCTTTTTTACTGGCGGGAGTTGTTGCGTTATATCTTAACGCATATCCGGCCGGGTTGCGGACCTTTAGCATGGAAGCGCTGGCTCAGGCTCATGCGCTGGGCAATTTATCAGAGCATGTTCAAATCGTTGTCTTTTTCCTTTTGTTGATCGGCTTTGGCTCTACGTTGTCGATGTGGCCGCTTTACAGTTGGGCGCCGGATGGGTATGCAGCGGCACCCACGGGGGTATCGATGCTGCATGCCGGTGTATTAAAGAAGGTGGGCGGCTACGGTTTGATCCGGGTAGGGTTATTGGTCTTACCGTTAGGGGCTAAATTTTGGGCACCTTTTATTGCGCTTGTAGCGGTAGTCAATATTCTGTATGCAGCGTTTATTACGTTAGTGCAAAAAGATTTAAAATATCTTGTCGGGTATTCGTCCATCTCCCATATGGGCTATGTATTGATCGGTTTTGCGGCCTTAAATGTCATCAGCATTGATGGCGCTGTTGCGAATATGTTTGCGCATGGCGTCATGTGTGCGTTGTTTTTTGCTCTGATTGGTCAGGTTTATGACAAAACGCAGACACGCCATATTCCTGATTTAGGCGGCTTAGCTCATCAAATGCCGCGCGTGGCGACAGGACTTATGATCGCGGGGATGAGCTCATTGGGATTGCCGGGGTTAGTTGGATTCATTCCCGAGTTTACGATCTTTGTGGGGGCTTTTAAAGAATATCCTTTCTATACTTTACTGGCGATTTCGGGGATTGTTTTCACAGCTCTTTATATATTACGGGTGCTGGCCAATGTCTTGTTCGGGCCGCGGCGTGAAGAATTTGACGCTTGCCGTGATGTATCTGGAGTCGAGTTGATACCGCTTGTCGTACTGGGGACTGTGTTAGTCGTATTTGGTGTTTTCCCGCAATTGTTGATGGGGATGGTTAACAGCGGTGTAGAGCCGCTCATGCCGCTTCTGAATCAGTTGCACGCGGCACCGACTTTGCTGGGAGGTGTTTTCCAATGAACATTGCACTCTTAACCAGTGAAATCGCAGTTCTCGTACTCGGTTTGCTGATTATCATCTTTGACGTATTGATACCACGTCAAGAAACGCATCGCAGTTTGGGCTATATAGCAGCTTGTGGTGTTCTTGCGATTCTAGTGCATAGTATGACGCAATATGGCGCAGCAGCCACAGTCTATCAGGGCCTTTTTGTAGTCGATAACCTTGCTTTGTTTTTTAAACAGCTATTTTTGGCGGCGACTTTTTTGACACTGTTGTTTTCTGTTGAGTATGTTGAAAAATGGATCCAGAATAGTGGCGAGTTCTACGCGTTATTGTTGTTTGCCTTACTGGGTATGATGGTGATGGCTTCAGCCAATGACTTAATAACAATGTTTATTGGAATGGAACTGATGGCAATTGTCTTTTATGCGCTGGTTGGATTTGAGCTGCGCAGCAAAAAGTCAAGTGAAGCTGGGATGAAGTATTTAATGCTTGGCGCGGCTTCGAGTGCCATCATGCTGTATGGCATGAGCTGGGTTTATGGCTTTACCGGCAGTCTAGTTCTGAGTCAGATTGCCGTTAAGGCGACTGCCAGTCCGGCTATGCTGCTGGGCATGGGTCTTATGTTAGCTGGGCTTTGCTTTAAATTGTCGATAGTGCCTTTTCATATGTGGGCTCCCGATGTTTATGAAGGTGCGCCTACTCCCATTACTGCCATGTTGGCAATGGGCTCTAAAGCGGCTGCTTTTGCAGTTCTAATTCGTGTGTTTTTGATCGCTTTTTCTGATCTGCAAGAGTATTGGGCAACGATTGTCAGTTTGTTAGCTGCGGCCAGTATGATTGTTGGGATTGTAGTCGCAATCTGGCAGACGAATATTAAGCGAATGCTAGCGTATTCTTCAATTGCCCAGGCTGGTTATATTTTGTCCGGATTATTGGCTGGGAATGTAGCTGGAGTCAAGGGGATGCTGTTTTACGCTGTGCTTTATATGTTCGCTACTGCCGGAGCATTTGCGGTATCGACGGCTGTTAAGAACCATAATGGTTCCGATGAGATTGAGGGCTTTTCCGGATTGGCACAAAAATCACCGCTATTGGCGGTGGTTATGACAATATCTTTACTATCCATGGCTGGGCTTCCTCCAATGGCCGGTTTTGTCGGAAAGCTATATCTATTTACGGCCATCGCTGACAAAGGATACTTGTGGCTGGTTATACTTGGATTTGTCATGTCGATGATTTCAGTGTACTACTATATGCTTGTTGTTAAAACGATGTATAGTAAAGCAAGGGATCAGCAAGAGTTTGTTGTTCGTGGATCATTACAGGTTGTTGCGGTGATTAGCTTGCTGGCTAGCTTGTTTATAGGCATATACCCAGGACCGTTGGCCAAGTTGGCGAATTTTGCTGCCCAGGCATTGTGGTAAAAGAGCGGTCAATTTAAAAAACCATTTAGACAAAAAGCTTCACGGTTTTGGCCGTGAAGCTTTTCGATGTTCAGTGTGTATTATTATCAAGGGCTATAGTTCTTTCGAGTCGAAGGGGAGTCGCTCTAGCTTGTAAAGTACAGGATGAAGCCCGTCCGCACAGCATACGATTTCGAACCCTTTTTGTTTAATCCAAGGATAATCATGACCAAGGGATAGAAAAACAACTTTATCCTGAACAGCCACCCAAGCCCATGAACAGAATCCATCGGGCTTTACAACATTCTTACAAATATATTCGTGGCCTTCCTTATATTTGGCACATTGGGTGTGAACACCGTCAGCAGCATATTCTTTGTGAATATCAGGGACTTCGAGTTTTTTTAATACGGTAATTTTTATATCATGATATTTGGCAGCCATAATAATCCCCCTTTAAAATAATTTGCAAATATCTCTATATTACTACGAAGCCGGAAATAAAGTGAGACTTGATTCAGATAAATTCATCTGAATCTTGGTAGCCGCTGCTTATGAAAAGGGCAGGTACACTGTTTAAAACAACAAGGTACCTGCCCTTAAATGTTAAGTTGCTAAATAACCGGTCCGAGCATATAAATATCCATCGAGTTAGTATAGCCGGAGATTTCTGCTTTTGTCATACCACCTGAGGCGATTGTTACTAACTCCTCTAGAATACGCCGTCCGGCGTCGGGAATGGTGTCGCCGCCGTCAATTACGGCACTTAGGTTCATATCGATGTGATCGCTCATCTTCTCAGCGGCCGTGCGGCTGCCGGTAATCTTAAGTACTGGTACGAATGGAAAGCCTTGCGGCGCACCTCGGCCTGTGGCAAAAGCGATAACATTGCAGCCCGCAGCGGCTAGACCGGTCAGTATTTCGGGTTCGCGTCCTGGTGAATCCATGACAACAAGTCCTCTTACCTGTGGACGTTCGCCATATTCATATACTGCCTGAATAGGCGCATTACCAGCCTTGGCAATGGCTCCTAGTGATTTTTCTTCGATAGTGGTAAGCCCGCCCTTGATGTTGCCGCCTGTCGGTTGTCCGCCGCGAATATCTTCACCAACCGCCATGGCCCGTGCCTCCATGCGTGTAACTAGGTTCAAGATGCCCTGGGCGACTTGTTCATTTGCAGCATGGCGAGCCAAAATATGTTCAGCTCCGATAAATTCAGTGACTTCACCAAGGATTGACGTCCCGCCAGCTTCAACCAATAAATCGGAAGCAACGCCAATCGCCGGATTTGGTACCAAGCCTGACGTCGTATCAGAACTGCCGCATTTCATTCCCAACATCAGTTCGCTGATGGGGAAGGGCTCCCTCTGCTGCAGTGAGGCGTCGCGGACCATGTCCTGAGCCATTAAAATTCCTTGTGCTGTGGTGCGGGCTGCTCCACCGACTTCTTGGACGGTGAGATGTTCGACACGTTTTCCGCTGGCTCGAATACCTTCAATCACTCCAGACAGATCGGTGCTCTCGCACCCCAGGCTGATAATGATGACTGAATGCAGATTAGGATTTCGTCCTAGTCCAACCAGTGCGTGGTTAACTCGGCCAATATCAAGCGGCGTTTGGCAACAGCCCTGGTGGTGCGTGAAGCGAACCGCACCCTGGACTTGGCTGGCAATTGCTTCTACTACTTCGTTGACACACACGACGGCAGACAAAATGCCAACATAGTTGCGTGTGCCGACTGTGCCGTCGGCGCGGCGATAACCCATAAACTCCATCATTGTTCCTCCTTGCCCAAGTCGCCGCGGCCACGCAGGCTTTCAATGTTCTGCACATGCGCATGGCGACCGGCTTCAATTTGCACTGTTGCCCGGCCAATGACCTCGCCATATTTCAGGATGTTTTCTCCGAGGCTGATGGTTCGTATGGAGAATTTGTGTCCATAAGGAATGTTCTCTGCCAAGGTAAGCTGATTTAACTCGCGGCCTAGTCGAATAGTAGCTTGCTGACCCGTTTTTAACTCTTGCACCGCTGTTGCTACATTGTCATTAGTATGGAGTACAATTGCATCAATAGCCATATTATTCCTCCCTTTCGTTGCCTGGCCTAAGTCGGCATTATATTCTCATACTTCAATACTTGCGCAAAAAATCCTTTGTCAATATGCTCAAACAAATAATAAGACTACCAACCCTTTTGGGAAGGTAGTCTTATTATACTATTAAGTCTATTTCACTTGTATTCATGGTATGTTTAAAAACACCTCGGTTCATTAATACTACGCTGGATCTTCTTTTTCAAACTCAGTTGGCTGATGTTGGATAACTATTTGACGTCGTTGCTGGCGTTCATACTCAAAGATGTCACTCATTTCATAAAACCCGGTTTTACCGTTGATAAACTTAGCGGCCTTATAAGCACCTTCGGCAAAAGCAACTCGCGAAAAAGATTCATGTGAGATTTCAATTTTGTCGAATTCGCCGCAAATAAGAACTTTATGTTTGCCAACGATACCTCCTGCTCTCACAACATGTTCGGGGATTTCTTTTTCTTCCAGTAAGCCTGTTCTGATCTTATTGACAATCTTTTTGGCCGTTCCCGAGGGGCGGTCTTTTTTGTGTTTATGGTGCTCTTCGAATACTTCAAAGTCATAGTCGCCCATTAGCTCGGCGGCGATTTCAGCCATCAGCATCATAACATTGACACCATAGGTAATATTGGGGGCCATTACAATACCGATATTGCCTTTTTCGGCAAAGATTCGGAGCCTTTCTATCTCGGCCGGCTCATAATCGGTAACCGCTGTTACGACATTTACCCCACATTTTGCTAAGGTATGGATATTTTCCTTTAGAAAGGTGTGACCAGAAAAATCGATCAGGACATCAGGCTGCTTATGGAAAAGTTTGCGTTCCAGGTGGTCGATTGTTTCGACAGTAATCCCTGTAAGGTTACTGCCCAATATCTCGCCAATATCCTTATTGGCATTTGGACTACTTTGTCGACACAACACCATTGCAAGGGTATCCTGCTTTATCAAGTATTCGGCGACATTTTTTCCTGTCCTGCCCAATCCAATCAGCGCTGTTTTCATCTACCAACCTCCTAAAAAATTACTGACAACTCTATTTTACTTTATAGGTTGTTAGAGTGTCAATGGGAGTGCAAGTCCTTTTTGGTTTAGCAAAATAATAAAGTGCGTTTAATTTAGAATATATGACTACAAGGTAGTGATTATGTTATATTTAGTTTGTGCTAAAATAGAAAAGGAAAGGGGGCGAGGCAAATGGGTGGTGAGTTTAGACTGTGGTCACGGGATTTTGTTTTGCTTTGTCTTGCCAACTTCTTTTATTTCGGCAGTTTTTATTTCTTGTTGCCGACCTTACCGCAATATGTTGGTGTTTTAGGTGGTTCACCAAGCCAGGTTGGTATGGTGATGGGGTGGTTTACCCTTGCGGCGGTGGCCGCTCGGCCCTACTTCGGTAAGATGGTCGATAGGTATGGTCATAAACGGTTTATGTTGTTGGGCAGTGCTTTTTTTGTTGTGTTTTTTATTCTTTATAATTATATTGAGACACTGCCTTTTCTTTATGCAGCCCGAGCGGCGCACGGCTTTGCTCATGCCTGCTTTATGGCGGCATCGGCTGCCTATATTGCTGATATTGCCCCGCCGCAGCGTCGGGGTGAAGTAATCGGGATTTATGGAACTTCAAATATTGTGGCCATGGCGTTGTTTCCAGCCTGGGGAACTACCTTGATTAGCGCCACTGGGAATTTTAATTATCTTTTTAGTCTTGCTGCATTGGCAGCGGGAATTGCTTTGGTCGCAGTCGTTTTTCTTAAAGAAATTAATCATGGGTCCGGAAAGAGCTTTAGACCGGCCACTACGTTTGAACTTGTCAGGCGACGGGGTGTTATCGTACCGTCGCTAGCTTTGCTTGGTGGGGCAACGGCGTACGGCGCTGTTTTTACGTTTCTGCCGTTATTTGTGCCCCAGCGCGGAATTAAGGATTTCGGCATCTTCTTTACGGTTTATGCGATTAGCACGATTATGAGCCGGGTATTGGTCGGTAAGTTGTCAGATCGTATCGGCCGCCGGAAGCTCGTTATGCCGTTTATCGCGCTCGTGGTCATTGCAACTTTTTTATTGCCTGGTATTGACAGCCTGTTTAAGTTGGCTCTGATCGGCGGGCTGTTTGGTCTTGGCTTTGGTGCCTTTATGCCAACCCTGAATGCGTTGGTTGTTGATTATACGCCTCCGCGGGATCGGGGCAGCGCCTTAGGTTTCTTTACCTCATTTATGGATCTAGGGATTACGGCCGGTGCTGTTCTTTTAGGGGCGCTGGGTGAGCGATTTGGCTTTGAGATGATGTTTTATCTGGGGAGTGCTATTGCTTTGAGCGGCTTGATTGCGTTTGCCGTCTTTCTTGGGCCGAGCCCTGACCAGGGCAGCTAAGTCCCTGGATACGGTTCGACTAGGATCCAGGTGGAGTTAAAACTCCATCTGAATCAAGTCTCACTTTATCGAGTCGTTGTGGACTATGTGAAAGCAGGGATACACTCTATTGGCGCGAATTATAGTTACAGAAACAGTTCAGAGTGAAAGGTTGCGTATTATATGACGGGAGCAACAGGCAAAGGTTTGCGCAAACGAATTGCCATATTTATTACAATCGTTATCGTGGCAGTATTTATGCTGGCGGGACGCTTAGCCTGGATTCAATTTGTACAGGGGGAGCAGTTATCGGAAAAGGCCCGGGGACAGGTCCAGGACCAACGGGGGCTTTTGTCGCCGCGTGGAACAATTTTCGACCGTAATGGCCGGGAAATGGCCGTAAGCTTTCTGGCAAAGTCTTTGTACGTGGATCCGGAAGAGGCGAAAACGAACCAACGGGATTCTAGTGAAATTGCTAATCTCTTGGCTCCTGTTCTTACTATGGAGGCAAGTGAGATACAAAAAAAGCTTGTTGAAGACGGCCGGTTTGTTTGGATTAAACGAACGCTTGACCCAGACGTTTCAGATAAAATTGCCGCGATTATTAAGGATCACAGCCTAAAAGGGTTTGCTTTTATTGAGGAAAGCAAGCGTTATTATCCGAATGAAACATTAGCAGCTCAGGTATTGGGTTTTGTCGGGACAGACGATGTCGGGCTAGATGGTCTTGAGATGGCCCTGGACGGAACGATCAAGGGGAGTTTAGCTAAGCATGTTGTTGATACTGACAGTCGGGGCATTCCCATATTTCAGTCTGTTTTTACTTTTGCTCCGCCGAAACAAGGGAAAAATGTCTATTTAACCTTAGATGCCACCATTCAGTTTATTGTTGAGGACTGTTTGGACAAGGCTATGACCAGTACCCGGTCTGCAGGGGCAACCGTTATTGTCATGAATCCTCGTACAGGGGATGTTCTGGCGATGGCCAATAGGCCGACCTTTAATCCTAATAGTTTTTATAAATACAGTTCAGATAACTGGAGAAATCGTGCTGTAGCCAGTCTATATGAACCTGGTTCAACCTTCAAAAGTATTGTTGCGGCTGCGGCTTTGCAGGAAGGGCTTGTTCAGCCTAATGATAGATTTGTGGACACCGGTTATGTTGAGGTATCAGGCCGCCGAATAAAGAACTGGAGCGGGGATAGTTACGGCAGTGTTACTTTTATTGATGTTATGAAGAATTCAATTAATACCGGCTTTGTCCACTTAAGCATGCGCTTAGGTGCGACTCGCCTGACCAATTATACCCGGGCCTTTGGCTTTGGGGAGGCAACTAATATTGAATTACCGGGCGAGGGGTTAGGGATTTTGTTTAAGCCCGAAAATATGCGTGAATCTGACTTGGCGACAATGTCAATCGGGCAAAGTATTGCCGTGACCCCGCTGCAACTGGCAACGGCCATGGCCGCGATTGCCAATGACGGCGTATTGCTTAGGCCGCACATTATTAAGGAAATCCAGAACGAAGACGGTTCAATTTATAGCGCGTCTTCAACCCAGGTTGTACGACAAGTAATTAGTCTTGATACCTCTAGAACCCTGACTGAAATGCTAGAAAAGGTAGTCAGTGAGGGAGGCGCCAAGCGGGCAGCAGTTAAAGGCTACCGGATTGCTGGTAAGACGGGAACTGCTGAAAAACCACGTGAAGATGGCAGAGGCTATTATGCCGGTCGCTATATTGCCTCGTTCGTTGGTTTCGCGCCTGTTGAAAACCCACAAATTGTGGTGCTGGTCGTTCTCGATGACCCCAACGGTGCCTATTATGGGGGGGAAATTGCGGCTCCGGTAGCTGGTGAAATTTTTGCCAAGGTATTACGCTATCTTAATGTTCATCCCCTAGAAGCGCAGCCAATTCTTCCTAAGCCCACTTATAAAACGGCAGCACCAGTTGTTGCGCCGCCGACGAAACCTGTCCCGGCCGGTAAGGTCATTGTACCTGACTTGCGCGGTAAAACCTTGCGCCAGGCCGGAGAGCTTCTTTCCAAGGCCGGTCTGGGGATGATTCCCGAAGGATCGGGGATAGCAGCCAGTCAAAGTATTCAACCGAATACCGTTGTGGATGTAGCGAGCGAAGTTCGGGTATATTTTCAGGCTCGCTAGCAGATACTGGGAATGAAATAAATAAAGGCGGCATTTAGCCGCCTGAAACATTAAGGTTTGTTGTTGGCATCCATTTGGGCAGTCATTGTGCTGCCAGTGGTTGCATTTGTTGTTGTAGTGCCACCCATACCTGATTCATACTGCTCTATCATGCGGCGAACCATCTGGCCGCCTACACGACCGCAATCCGCAGAAGTCATTGTTGACCAACCGCTTTGGCGGACGGTTTCAGCAATGCCTAATTCGGAGGCCACTTCAAATTTCATGCGATCAAGAGCGTTTTCAGATTGTGGATTAACAGGTTTTCTGCTTCTAGCCATTCATAAATCACCTCCTTTTGATTGTAATAATATTATCAGCCAAACGCTATCGAACTATGCGTATGAGTTATGTAAAATAGTTCCAGATGCAAAGCCAAGGAAAGCGGAAAGTTGTAAATGGAAATTAAAAGGGAAAATCCAATAAAAAGAGAATGACTCTATATAATATGAAACTTATGGAAGTGAATTTATGCATGAAATGGCGCTTGCGCAAGGCATTTTAGATGTTGCACTGAAAACGGCCGCTCAGCATGGCGCTGTTAAAATTGGGCGAATTAAACTGCAAGTCGGTAAAATGACGCATGTAGAACCTGATTCGCTTTTGTTTTGTTTTGAGGCCTTGGCAGTCGGTTCGATTGCTGAGGGAGCCAATGTAGAGATTGAGATAAAACCGCTGATCGGATTGTGTCGTGACTGCGGCAAGGAATTTTCTGTGTCGGGTTACTATTTTATCTGCCCGGAGTGTCAATCAGCTTCAGTTGAGATTATTTCGGGTCGCGAACTTACTGTGGAACATTTGGAGGTAGAGTAATGGAAGTTAAGGTAATGACGGATATTCTGGATGCCAATGACCAGCTTGCCCACACTGTAAATCAAAAATTATCTTCACAGGGGATTTTCGTTCTTAATCTGCTTGGTTCACCTGGCTGTGGCAAGACCACCCTGCTGGAAAAAACAATTGCGGCGCTTAAAGCTGATATCAGGCTGGCCGTTATTGAGGGGGATTTATTTACAAGCAAAGATGCTGAGCGCATTGAGCGTCAGGGTGTACCTGTTATTCAGATTAATACTGCCGGTGGGTGTCATCTTGATGCAGGTATGATTAATAGTGTGATCAGTGGTTTAGATTTATCATCTTTGGATATGATCATCATTGAGAATGTTGGTAACCTGGTTTGTCCGGCGGAATTTGAAATCGGCGAAGATGCCAAAGCAACAGTACTAAGCGTTACTGAAGGGGAAGACAAGCCTTTAAAGTATCCACTGGTTTTTCGTAAGTCACAAGCTGTTTTAATCAACAAAATTGATTTGCTGCCTTATACAGATTTTGATTTAGATGCTGCGATGCACGATATTAAAGGAATTAATCCCGAAGCAACTCTGGTCACTGCTTCATGCCGCACCGGGCAGGGGCTTGATGAATGGTATCATTGGCTTAAAACACAAGTTAAAAAAAAGCAAAACAGGAGTAGTGAAAATGGCAGATGTAAACAGCCTAAAAGTACAAATTGAGGAGTTGCGCGAAAAGCTGCATCAACTTGTTATTGATAAAAAAGGTAATTTCGTTGATCACGAAGTCGCTCAATTGAGTGCTCAACTGGACGAGTTGATTGTTGCTTATGAAAAGGTGAAGTAAGTTTGTTACCGAACAATATTGCAGGCTAATTACAAAGGGGATTCAAACATGATTGCTTTAACTGGTGGAACAATTTTTACAATGTGCGGTCAATCACTTAAGGGCGGCACTATTCTGATTGATGATGGAAAAATAATAGCCGTAGGGGCAGGGATAAAGCTTCCTGACGACTGTAAACATATTGATGTTGCCGGCAAGGTTGTAACGCCAGGCCTTATTGATGCGCATACTCATCTCGGTGTTTACGCTGAATCTTTGGACTGGTCGGGCGAAGATGTCAATGAAATCAGTGATCCGGTTACACCGGCCCTTGATGTGATTGACGCCCTCAATCCGGCTGATGTCGGTCTGGCCGAAGCGGTAGGCGGTGGGATAACGACGGTCATGGTGGCGCCAGGTAGTGCTAATCCAATCGGCGGGCAGTGCATGATCATTAAAACCCGGCCGCGTTCCTGTGTTGAACAGATGATTGTCAAAAGGTACGCCGGGCTTAAAGTCGCATTTGGTGAAAACCCGCGCCGGGCCTATGGTGACAAGAAAAAAATGCCGGTAACTCGTATGGCGACAGCCGCTCTTATCAGAGAAACGCTGCAAAAAGGCCGAGAATATCTTGCGAAGGTTGATAGTAAAGATCACAAGTTCGATTATGCGATGGAAGCAATCGTCCGGGTATTACGGCGGGAAATGCCGATTCGCGCCCACGCTCATCGCGCTGATGATATTTCTACCGCTCTTAGGATCGCGACTGAATTTGATCTTGATATCATTATTGAACATGCGACCGAGGGGCATCTTATCGCTGATGTACTGGCTGAGCATCAGGCGCGTGTTGTATTGGGGCCGCTCATGATTACTAAGGCTAAATTAGAACTCAAAGAATCCTCATGGCGGGCACCAGCCCTTTTGGCCGAACATGGGGTGCTTTTTGCGCTTATGAGCGACCATCCTGTTGTACCAAGCAAGTTTCTGCCGGTCTATGCCGGGATTGCGGCGCGGTTTGGTCTGCCGGAAGAGGATGCCTTGAAGGCAATTACTATAAATGCCGCCAAGATATTAGGACTGCAAGATCGCATCGGCAGTATCGAGCCAGGCAAAGATGCCGATTTAGTTGTTTGGAGTGAGCACCCGCTGCTGCTGGCTGCCAAGCCGGAATGGGTGCTCATCGACGGCCAGATTGGGCAAGTCGATGCCGAACAAAGGGTTGCTGCCTGGAATGATTTTGGTCATAAGCCAGGTTTGCTAGGGGGAATAGAGCATGTTTGAACGTCCCGTATGGGCGGAAATAAATCTTGCCGCGATTGCTCATAACGTAAGGAGAATTAGACAATATATAAAACCATCAACCAAGATTTGTGCTGTTATTAAAGCAGATGCTTATGGACATGGTACTTCTGCGGTTGTTAGGACAGTGATGAACGCTGGAGCCGACTATTTGGGGGTTGCCATTTTAAATGAGGCCATCGATCTTAGGCGGGAAGGTTTTACAATCCCCATTCTTGTACTTGGGTATACCCCGCCGCGTCAGGCTGCTCAAATTGTTGATAATAATGTCACCCAGACAGTATTTAATTATGATGTTGCCGAGGCGATATCCAACGCAGCCGTGGCTGTTGGTCAGAAAGCCAAGATCCATCTAAAGATTGATACCGGTATGAACCGTATTGGGATTCGCCCTGAAGACGCCGGTGACTTTGCAGAAGCTGTTGCCAAGCTGCCGGGAATCGAGCTGGAAGGGGTTTATTCACACTTTGCTACTGCCGATAGTCAGGATAAAGCCTATGTACTGGAGCAGTTTGGTAGATTTAAAGAGGCTTTGGCGATGATTGAGGCAAAAGGGATACAAATTCCTATCAAGCACATAGCCAACAGTGCTGCGACGCTTGATCTGCCTGAGACTCATCTTGATATGGTGAGGCCGGGGATTATTATGTACGGCCTTTGGCCGTCTAATGAAGTAGATAAAAAACTTGATCTTAAGCCAGCAATGAAGTTTAAAGCCAAGGTGAGCTTGGTGAAAGATGTTCCTGCAAATGCTTCGGTAAGCTATGGCCAAAATTTTTATACCCAAAAAGCAAGTCGGATTGCCACCTTGCCAGTCGGTTACGCTGATGGCTGGCTGCGGCAATTGTCAGGTAAAGCCAGTGTGCTGATTCGCGGTCAACGAGCGCCAGTGGTTGGCAGTGTTTGTATGGATCAATGCATGGTTGATGTAACCAATATTCCTGGAGTGAGTCAGGGGGATGTTGCGTTACTATTTGGCGGAGCTGAATTACCGGCTGAGGAGATTGCTGATAAGCTTGGCACAATCAACTATGAGGTTATTTGCCTTGTTGGTAAACGCGTACCGCGGCATTATGTTTCGGAATAATAGGTCAAATCGAATAGCAGAAGAAGGGGGCCGCCGCACTATTTCTAGTGTGACAGTCCCCTTCCTTTGTATAACCATCTAATGCATATTTGTCTTATTAGCATAGGAGAAACTTTATGTATGTCGAAGTATAGTAGCAGATAGAGCCTTAAATCGCAGATTCGGGGCGTAAATAACTAGGTGGAGGGTATAGATTGAGTACACAAGACTGGGAAACTTTCAAACAGAAGTTTAATTCTAAATCCAATATTAATCTTAATGATTATAAACCTACCCAGATGCAGCGCCGAATTGGGAATTTCATGAATCGCCAAGGGGCTGGCGGCTACCTGGAGTTTTTCAATATGCTCAATACTAATCCTAAGCTGTATAAAGAATTCGTTGATTACCTAACGATTAATGTGACTGAATTTTTTCGCACACCTGAGAAATTTGCCGAACTGGAAACAAAAGTGCTGCCTGATCTTCTAGCTAAAAATGCAAGACTTAATATTTGGAGTGCCGGCTGCTCGATTGGAGCAGAGCCGTATTCTCTGGCCATGATTCTAAAAGATATGACACCTGGAACAAAGCATCGGATTTTGGCGACCGACCTTGACGTCGAGATGCTGGAAAAAGCGCGTAAGGCAGTTTATACGACAACCGAATATAAAAATATTTCTAATGCCAGACAGTCAAAATATTTTAAACTCGAAGGAACTAACTATTCTGTCAGCAATGATATTAAGGGACTGGTGGAGTTTAAAAAACATAATTTGCTCTTAGATGCCTTTGAAACAGGCTTTGACCTCATCCTGTGTCGCAATGTTGTCATTTACTTTACCGAAGAAGCAAAAGATGCGCTGTATCGCCGGTTTCTGGCAGCACTCAAACCGGGTGGCGTTTTGTTTGTGGGCGGCACCGAGGCTATTTTAAACTTTCGCGATATTGGATTTGAGCATTATCTACCATTCTTTTATCGAAAACCAAGGTAATAGGAGATGTTTTCCCCTTTTACAATACACCCCAACCTGACAACCAGCGGAAGGTTTCAAGCAGGTGCGCGAAAAAAATCCGCGTGGCTGTTTTTTCGGGGACTTCTTGACCGGCAATAAGGTCAACTGATTTTACGGCCTTCTCACGAACAAAGAATACAATTTCACCAATTTTTTGCCCCTTATAAACAGGGGCTTTTATTTTTTCCGGTAAATCGACTTCGACTGTGACATACTGAAAATCATCGGTTGGGACGACAAGGGCAGCTGGACTGGCCACAATGGCATCAAGGGTCGGTTGGGTACCTTTCTCAACAGCAAGTGGGGCTAGTACAGCATCTTGCTCAGCGTATTCATACAGATCGAAGTTATCAAAGCCGTATTTCAACAGTTTCATTGAGTCGTACCAGCGGGAGTGGTCGTGGAGGACGACGGCGATCAGTTTCTGGCTGCCGAGGGTGGCGCTCGAGACCAAACAGGGTCCGGCCTCCCCAGTTGTGCCTGTTTTAACGCCATCGGCCTCTTCGAGCATCCATAACAGTTTATTGGTATTGCGTAAATTTCGGTCGCGGCTGTGGCCTTTGTGATCCAGCCATTCTATGGTCGTTTCTCTGGTGTTAACGATATCGGCAAATTCCTTATTGGTCAGGGCATAACGGGCCATCCAGGCCAAGTCAAAAGCTGTTGAAAAATGGCCGGGAGCATTAAGCCCGTTGGGGTTGCGAAAATGACTGTTATAGGCACCCAATTGCTGCGCCGTATGATTCATCAGCAGGACGAAATTATCGACCGATCCGGCCAAGTGTTCGGCAATGGCTACCGCCGCATCATTACCCGAGCGAAGCATAAGACCGGTAACTAATTCGCGTAAGGGGATTTTCTGATTTGCGTACAGCTGGAGAGAAGAACCGCCTGTTCCGGCGGCGCGGGCACTGACAGTGACCACCTCGTCTAACCGGCCGCTTTCGATGGCAATAATGGCAGTCAGAATTTTAGTCGTGCTGGCTGGAGCGCAGCGCAGACTGCCTTGCTTATCATAGATGATTTGCCCTGTTTTGGCGTCCAGCAGAATTGCAGTCTTGGCGCTTATTTGCGGCGGGCTGGCAGCAGCTGCGTGTTGGCAAACCAGTCCCAAACAGACAAAAAAAATGATAATGACAAGTTTTGTTTTACCAAGCATTCCAACTATCCTCCTCTGATAAGCAACGCTAAGGGCAGAAGTAAGCAATTAGTAAATTTATATTGCCTGATGTGTCGAATGATGCTTTATCTTTCCGAATATATATAGATATAGTTTGATACAAGTCTCATTTTTTCGCTTGTCAAATATGGAGGAGGGATGGTATGCGAATCCGTCGGCTTAGCCACTTCGGAATTGCGTTTAGTTTGATTTTTACCGTGCTCATCATGGCTGAGGCCTATCTTGGCAATGATGGTTTAATTAAAAGCGTGCCGACAACTCACAAGGTAATTGCCCTTACCTTTGATGACGGACCGCACCCAGATTCGACGCCTAAGCTGCTGGCGATATTGCGGGAAAAGGACGTTAAGGCGACAATGTTTGTACTGGGTCAGAGTGTTGATGAGAATCCAGCATTATTTGCCCAAATGGTGGCTGATGGTCATGAAATCGGTTCACATGCTTACAATCACATTTTCATCTCTAAGCTAAATGCCAAGGAGCGGGCTGAGCAATTTGAAAAAGCAGAACGGTCCATCATGATCGCGGCACCGAAGCCGGTACTGTTTCGCCCGCCGGGCGGGGGATACAATGATGGAGTTGTTCAGGACGCTTTGCGCCGGGGTTATCGGACGGTGCTGTGGTCGATTGACACGCGTGACTGGAGTCGGCCCGGTGTAAATCAAATTGTAAATCATGTCATGAAAAAAATTAAGCCGGGCAGCATTGTGTTGATGCACGATGGACAGTATGATCTTCAGACAGCTGCCGCAGTTGGGGTTATTATAGATCGTATACGGGCTGAAGGCTATACCTTGGTGACGGTCGGGGAACTGCTGCAATATTATGAAGAACGAGAGTGAGCATTAGTGCGGCGTAGTCATCGGGTAAATTTTTAATATCGAAAAATATGGATAATTCAGGCAGGAGTTTAATGAATCGTCCTATAATACTAGAAGAAGGATTTATATTGGATAGAAGGAGTGGTCATGTGTGATTAAACAGGCGCCGTTGGTTATGATTCCGGGTCCGACTCCTGTAGCCGAACCCATTAGACAGGCGATGGCCGTACAGACATACGGACATACTTTTGGAAAGTTTGTAAAAATATATAAGGATTGCCTAGCCGGATTAAAGCAAATCTTCCAGGCCGATCATATGATTGTCATCGGCGGAGCCGGTACGTTGTCGATGGAAATGGGCCTTGTCAACACTGTTCGTCCGGGTGAGGATCTGCTGGTTGTTACCCATGGCGTTTTTGGTGACCGATTTGTTCCAATGGCTAAGGCCTTGGGCATCAATGTCGATGTACTTAATTGTCCGGATGGTGAAAGAGTGCCACTGGCTCAAATTGAAGAGAAATTGGCTGCAAAAAAATATGCGGCCATGACGCTGACTCATGTTGATACTTCATCAGGCGTTATGTCTCAGCCTAAGGAAGTCGGTGAATTGGCGAAAAAGTATGGCGTGTTGTTTATTCTTGACGGTGTATGCGCCAGTGCCGGTATCGCTGAGCCAATGAAAGACTATGGTATTGATATGATTGTTACCACTTGTCAAAAAGCTTTTGGGACACCGCCGGGGCTTACTATGCTGGCGTTGAGTGATAAAGTAGTAGCGCGTCGCGAAGAATTGGGCACTGTGGCTGGCTACTATACTGACATTAAAAATTGGTTGCCGATCATGGATAACCCGTCAAATTATTTCTCGACCCCACCAGTAAATCATATTGTGGCTCTTAATGAATCAGTTAAAATGATTCTTGAAGAAGGCTTGGAAGCCCGCTATGCCCGCCATGATCTTATCGGGCGCAGTGTTCGCGCCGGTTTGGCTGCCATTGGTCTTGAGCCTGTTACTAAACCCGCAGCGCTAGCGCCGACTCTTTCAGTTGTTAAATATCCTGCAGGGATTGACGATGTTGCATTCAGGGCCAAGATGGAAGAATTCGGCTTAGTTGTTGCTGGTGGCGTAGGTTCTCTTAAAGGCAAGATTTTCCGCATTGGCCATATGGGGAATATCTGCTTTGCTGAAGTAGTAGTAACCTTGAATGCTGTAGAGCGAGCGTTGATCAGTCTTGGCTACGAAGTTCAGCCAGGTGCTGCCGTTGGTGCCGCCTCGGCCGAATGGTATAAATAAAGAGATATCAATAAATACGATAAATACAATAAAAAATCAGCTAGCTTTATTGACTAGCTGATTTTTCGTTCGACTAGAAAGTACAACTATGATTCGATTTTCCTTAAATTTTATATGGTTTTAGGCTTTTCCAATGTGATTCAATAAGCTGGTCATAGCGCATGATTGTAGCTGTCCGTTCGTTGCGCAAAGCCTGGATGGAGCTCAAAGTGTCTTGGCTAAAGGTATATATTTCGTTTTTGGGTACTGTCAGCGGTTTGGCATATTCCTTTAATTTGGTCGCAACTTTAGCATTGACCTTTCCTTCCTTGATAAATACAGCTGGCTCTAAAAGATCAGAGCCGGCATAACGGTGAATGAGACAATTAGGCTGAAGACGGTCAATTACATTTTTGGTTTCTCCATCTAAAACAATCCCGGTGCCGCAACTAGGGCAGGTTTCGAGGTCGATGGCCAGCCAAGTGTGGCAATTAGTGCAAACTACTCCGTCCATATATGTCACCTCCAGAGTTAGTTTTTACTATTTGAAGAAATTGATGTGTCATAGACTAACCATATACTGGTATAATAATAACAGCGGAGGTGATGCTATGAAGGCGCAGTATCAAGGCCCTAGTCTTCGGGGGTTTTCTTGGTTTTGGCTGCTTCATTTTAGCTTTCATTTAATAATGGCTTTTGTTGCCTTTGGGGCCGGGCTTTTTATTATTGGGACAGAAGGAGAGATTTTACCAGGAATAGCCTTATGGGGTGCTGCGTTATTTGCTTTTAGCAATGGCATTGCTGGCTTTCGCCAATTATTTGCTTCAAAAAAACGGAAAAACTATTTAAATGATAATTAATAGGCCTGTTAACGACAACATTTAATCCGAGTTGACTGACGATACTAATAACAAGAAACTGCAGTAGGAAGGAGTTTTTACATGCTGTTTGATACTCATATGCATACCACCTTCTCGACAGATTCAACAATGAAAATAGAAGACGCGATTCGTAAAGGACAGGAGCAGAGTATCGGCATTATCATCACTGAACATATGGATTTAGGTTATCCTGATTCCAATGCCTTTCAGTTTGATGTCGATGAATATCTGACAACGTATAGTAAATTTCGCCGTGATGATGTATTGCTGGGGATTGAAATCGGTATGCGGAATGATTGCCTCCAGGATAATCGCGACTTGGTTCGGCAGGTCGAGGTTGACTTTGTGATCGGGTCTATTCATGTAATTGACAATATTGATATTTATCATGAATCATTTTATTGCAGCCATACCAAGCAATATGTTTACAGTCGTTATTTTGAGGCCATGCTGGAGTGCATGAAATGCTATGATTTTATTGACAGTCTGGGCCATATTGACTATATAGCCCGGTATGCCCGGTTTAGTGATCCGGAGATTTATTATGATGAGTTCGCTGAAGCTATTGATGCCGTTCTCAAGATTGTTGTTGAGCAGGAGAAAGCACTTGAAATTAATACGCGGCGGATTACTGATCAGAAGTCGATAGATCTTCTTATGCCGATTTATAAACGCTTTGCTGAACTAGGCGGCAAGTTAGTTACCGTCGGATCTGATGCACACAAGCCGGCTGATATCGGCCGGGGCTTAGCAGACGGTATGGCTTTAGCAGCAGCCTGCGGGCTCAAGGCAGTGTATTTTAAAGAAAGACAAGCCTATTATGTGAAATAGAAAGTTAACCTCTCCCGTTTAAAACGGTGGAGGTTTTTTAATTTCCTCAGTAGATTCGTAACTCAGATTGATGGTTCTGAATAAAATGAAGTGAGGCTTTTACCATGATAGGAATAGGTAGGAGACTTGGGAAGCAGTAGAGAGGAGATGAACTTATGGCAGGATTAGTAAGAGGCCAGTTTATTTCATTAGGTGAGTTGCGCGATCGGGCCCTGACTGATCGTGATGAATTATGGCAAACAGCTCGGTCGGTCGATAGGGAAGCCAAGCTTTACTTGCATTGGACAGCTGGTCGTTATGGCCAGTTCTATGATGATTATCACATCAATATTGATGCCGATGGCAGCGTGTATATCACGGCAGATAATTTGGCTGAGATTAAAGCCCATACGTGGCGGCGCAATACTGGGGCTATCGGAATCGCGCTGGCGTGCTGTGCTGGGGCAACTTCAAACAGCCTTGGTGATGAGCCGCCTACTGATATACAGATTGAATGTCTGGCTCAAGTTGTGGCAGTGCTTTGCACTTGTATGGATATTCCGCTTAATGGGGCTCATGTTATGACCCATGCCGAGGCTGCTAATCTTGATGATTATGGGCCTGATACCACCTGGGAACGCTGGGATCTGTGGTTTCTGAAAGACGGTGATCAGCCTGGTAGCGGCGGAGATATAATCAGAGGGAAAGCGAGCTGGTATCGTGATGGGGAATTAAACGAGTCGCGAGTTAAGGGATTATGACCCCGTTGCCCAGTTAGGAGTAGCCTGAAATGCAATTATGCAAGGCCTGACCCCCGTTACTCTTGCGGCCGAAAACCACTCTGTTTAAAAAAGGCAAACCTGAGCATAATATCCAGTAATGGTTGATGGGAGGGTGAAGTGGTGGGAAACAATGTTCTATCGGATCTGGTTTATTTTTTGAAAAACATGCTGCTTTATCAGCCGCCACGTTTGCCCCGGCCTTTTGTTCTTAATGAGACGGTCGACGATAAAGGACAAGATTATTTACCTGACGCAAAGCAGGGGCTAGAAACCGCGGCCCAAGAACTTGACTCGCAGTTGAAATATGCTAGCGAGCTGCGTGCGCTTATGGAGAAAGCACAAGTCGCTATTAATAATCAGGATCTGTCAAGAGTACGGGAAGTGGCGAAAAAACTCAAGATTCTTGAAGAACAGGAGCGCGAGGTTGAGCCGATTCTCTTAAGCTATGATCATGATTTAAAACCGATTGAACGGTCTGTGAGCGCTAGAATCGATGAAAATGCGAGAATTATTAAAGAGCTGTATAACTTGCCGACCAACAAAGACATCGTAATGCGGGACTTTATAATTCCAGGGCCAATGCCGGTCAAAGCTATGCTTATCTTTGTAGACGGCCTTATTGATAAACAGGTAATCAATCAGAGTGTTCTCAAGCCTTTGATGAAGTGGGATGATCTGGCGAAGGAAATTAGCGGTCAAGAGCTATTGACTTATATTGTCGATGAGTGTCTGCCCAGTAATCAAGCTAAAAAGGCTACCATGTTCAAGGAAGTAGCCGAGGGGCTCAATAGCGGCGATAGCGTGCTGTTTATTGAAGGTGTGCCGGGGGCGGCTGTTATTGAGACAAAGGGGTTTGAACATCGTGGCCCCGAACGTCCACAGATTGAGCAGTCGGTCCGGGGGGCACAGGCTGCCTTTGCTGAAGCCTTGCGAGTCAATACTGGTCTTATTAGGTCAATGATGCAGACGAATGATCTTGTTACCGAAATTATTCCTGTCGGAGACCGGATTCCGGTAAAGTGCGCTTTTATGTACTTGAAGTCGGTAGCCAATCCTAAATTAGTTGCTGAAGTAAAGCGAAGAATCGACAATATATCAACAGATTATATTAATGATTTAGGAGTTTTAGAGCAATTTATCGAGGATCATCCCACGATTCCTTTTCCGCAGATGCTGTCTACTGAGCGTGTCGATCGAGTGACGTCTCATCTTGCTGAAGGCAGGGTTGCTATTCTTCTCGATGGTACACCGTTTGTTCATTTGGTACCGGTTAGCTTTTTCACTTTTTTTCATTCGGCTGAGGACTTTAGTATAAAACGGCCGATGGGGGATTTTATGCGGGTCGTACGGCTGATTGGGACAATTCTAGCCGTTATTTTACCTGCGGCATATCTGGCGATTATCTACTTTCATCAAGAGGCGCTGCCCACTGAGTTAGCTCTCGCGATCGCCGGTGCGCGGGAAAGGGTTCCCTTCCCGGCTGCCTTTGAAGTCGTTCTTATGGAATTAGCGTTTGAGTTAATTCGTGAGGCAGGACTTAGAATACCGGGCTTGCTGGGTTCGACTATTGGTATTGTCGGTGCGCTTATTTTAGGTCAAGCAGCTGTCCAAGCAAATCTTGTAAGTCCAATAACGGTTATTATTATTGCCATTACTGGCCTGGCATCATTTACAATACCCGACTACCGGCTGTCATCAGCGTTTCGAGTTTTGCGGTTTGGTTTTTTGCTTCTAGGGGCAACACTCGGATTAGTCGGGGTCGCGATAGCTTTGTTGCTGGTTTCTGTTCTTTTGAGCAGTATGAAATCATTCGGAATGCCCTACATGGTACCGATCGGTCCCAAAACAAAGCCTGGCTTTGATACTGTTCTACGTGGACCTGTTTTCCGGCAGGAAATGCGGCCGGATGCTCTTAATACTCGAAATCAACGGCGACAGCCGCACATTAGCCGTAAATGGATTACCGAACCGCCGGCCGGAAGGGAGGAGGAATAATGAGCTACCAGACAGGGCAAATGGGGGTAGCAGCAGGGATATCGCTTATATACATGATCACTATCCCGTTTGTATTTTTGTCGACTTCGGCACAGACGATTGAACAGGGGGCTGGTGCCGCTTGGCTAATTCCGCTTGTCAGTGGTGTGGCGGGCATTGTAATGCTAGTGGCTATGACCTATGTCCTGAGTAAGTTCCCGGGTGATTTATACACTGTTTGCCGCAAACTATTGGGGCAAGTTGGTGCTTGGATTGTGGCTCTTTACTATGTTGGTCTATTCTTTTGCGATTCGGTATTGATATTGCGGCAGTTTGCCGAGAATACATTACTTACTGCACTCCCTAATATTGAATTTTCGGTGGTTGTTCTACTCTACATCGCTGTGGCTGCTGTGGTGATCTATCCGGGACTTGAAGGCGTTGTTAGGAGCAATTACATAATAATGCCATTTTCAATTTCGGCGTTGATTTTAGTGGTATTACTACTCATACCTTCTTATAACTATTACAATCTCTTGCCGTGGCAAGGGACAGGCTTGGAGAAAGTCATTCCGGTCGGGCTGATCTTTGCAGGTGCGGGAGCCGGAAGCTTTGCGATTATCATTTTAGCACCGGCCTTTCAAAGCGCACAGACAATGAGACAGGTGGCTATTTGGGGTCTTGGCTTGAGCACGATTCTAAAGGTGGTAACTGTCCTGGGCTTTTCGCTGACTTTTGGTAATGAGGTAGCCCGAGAGAAGGTTTTACCGTTCTTTGAAATGGCCCGGCTAGTTTATCTGAGCCGTTATATTCAGCACATTGAAGCCCTGTTTATCATTCTCTGGGTTGTTGCCGGGGTGTTTGCTTTGGCGATTAACTTCTACATGGGGCTTTATCTCATTACTCGGCTTCTCAATCTGCCCACAATGCGGCCATTGATCCCAATTGTTGGTATCTTTCTTGCTCAAATCGCCATGATGCCCCCGGATATTACGACAGTCCTTATTTGGGATGGAATCCTCATTTCGACTTATTTTAATATTGGCCTTTACGGTATACCAACAGTAATTATAGCGGCTGCCTCCTTCAAACAGAAGAAAGGGAGGGGCACCAAGTGTTAAGACTGGCTATAGTAAGCCTGATGATATTAGCAGCGGTTTTCACCGCAGGCTGTTTTGGGGGGCAAGAGACTGATGATATTGCATATGTGTTAGTCATGGGGCTTGATAAGAGCAAGCAAGAAGGCAAGCTCGATGTGACTTATCAGATGGCTATACCCCGGGCATTAACCGGTGAAGGTGCATCAGGTGAACCGGCATTATCCATCACGTTAACAGCTGAAAGCACATCTGAAGCTCGCGATTTATTTAATTCGGTTGTAGCGCGAACGCTAAATCTATCGCATACCAAAGTTTTGATCATTGGCGAATCGCTAGCGCGACAAGGCTTGGGTGAGGTTCTTGGAGTTTTTATGCGATTTAGAGAATTTCGAGGCGGAATGAAAATAATTATTGTAAATGATGATACGGCCCAAAATTTTATTAGCAAGAATAAGCCCAAGATGGAGTTGGTGGTGTCACGTTACTACGAAACAATATTGCTGAGTGCTGATCAATCAAGCTATTTTCCGAGTGTTAATTTGCACGACTTTTATAGCAGGATGAAAAGCGGCAGCGCTGCGCCTATTGCTGTATTGGCCGGAATCAGTGGCAAAGATTCTGAACAGGCATCTTCTATTCCGAAGAAACCATCTGATTCGGTTGACGACTATCTAGCAGGCCAGATACCGCGGGGCGAGGAGGAGACTGATAAAGAAAAACCCAATCTCGCCGAGTTTCTTGGCACCGCCGTATTCCGGGAAGATAAGTTGGTGGGCAAGCTTACGAATCAGGAAACTCGAATGATGGCTATTCTAAGAAATAATTTGCAGAACCCCTTTTTTACTATTGATGACCCGCTTGTTGCAGGTAAGCATATAGTCCTGAATTTGCGGTTAGGCCGAAATACTAAGCTAGATGCTGATATTCACAATGATCAGGCAAAGTTAAAGGGAGAAATATTTTTGGAAGGGGAGATAAGCTCTATAGGCAGCGGCGTTAGTTATGAAAGGGAAGACTATCGCAAGTTGCTTGAGGAGCATATTTCACAAACGATTAAGCAGGATATCCTCACTATGCTGCATAAGACGCAAGGTATGCGGGCCGATGTTGTCGGGTTTGGCTATCCTGCGCGGAAGAACTTCCGGACCTACAATGAGTTTATGCAGATTGATTGGGCTGATTTATATAGCAAAGCAGACATTGATGTTACGGTTAAGACTAGGATCCGGCGAACCGGTCTCATGTGGAAGACTTCCCCGATTAATGGTAGTGACAATTAACAGGAGGGTGCTATGCAGTACCTATCAATACTCATAGCCATATTGGCTGCTGTTCATGCGTATAGTTTTGCGCAGTGGCTCAAGGATAATGACAACAAAGTAGGCGCCTACGGCGTATATGTTATGATTATTCTAGGCCTTGCATTGCCTATCTATCGATTATTCCAAAATGCATAATAAAAATTGACGGGCTATCAAGCCGAAGCATATAATAATAATGACTTGTATAATTTAAAAGTTTCTCTGTTAGGTGAGGCTCCTGTATGAATATAGGCCACTGCCCGGAAACGTCGAAAGACGCCAATGGGTTGAACAGGTATTATCGGATTAAGGTTTTACTTAATGTGGCTGAGAATTCTCTACGTCATATAGTGCTAAAGCTCAACGAGGAGGGAAGGTCAAACGTGCTTATAGTAAGGCCTTCGGTTTTCCGAGGCCTTATGTTTTTGTTTTTAGGGTTCTTTAGAAGGAGGTGGTTTGGTGGATTCCGGACCTTATCATAGTTTTAATTACACAGTAGGGCATTTTGCCTTACACGCTCATAAGATAAACCGCGGACCGGAGTCCGGGGGTGAAGGAGGGGAATAGCATGAATGCCGTAACAGTTCTTGGTGCGTATTATTTCAGTTCTTTGCAGGGCAAAGCGATTTATGATGCAGCTGGGCGTAAACTGGGCAGTGTCAAAGATATGGCAATGCGCTGGGACAGCGCATCACCGCAGGTCGTTGGCATCAAGTATGCTCGAAAGAAGCATGAACTGATTCCCATAGATCGGGTCGAAAATTTCAGTGATAAAGGGCTTGTTTTGGTAAACGGTTTTACTGAACAACAGGTCATTCCGCTTAAGGATGAAGATATTTATATTAGTAAATGGCTGCTTGATAAGCAGATTATTGATTTAAAAGGTTCGCGCCTTGTCCGTGTTAATGATATAACGTTGTCGTGGGTGGTGCAGAAAGAACGCCGCTGTATGGTGTTGGTCGCCGTTGATATTGGAGTGCGGGGTTTATTCAGAAGGCTTGGCTTGGAATTTTTATTTAAACGGTGGGAGAACCAGCTATTAGGGTTTGAACATATTAAACCGCTGGAGAAACGCACATCAGTCCTTCAGCTTGTCCGGGACAAAGAGCAGCTTGGTCAGCTGCACCCAGCTGATATTGCCAATATTCTTGAGGAAATGGATTATAAACGTCGGGCTGAATTTATCGATAATCTTGAAGAACAGCAGGCCATTGACGCGTTGTCCGAGATGGATCTTGATACCCAGGTTGAGATTATTGAACACATGGATGAAAACAGGGCATCAGACATATTGGAAGAGATGCCGCCTGACGAAGCGGCTGATATATTAGGTGAGCTGTCGGAGGAAAAATCGCAGGGCTTGTTAAATCTGATGGAACTAGAAGATGCTGAAGAAGTACGCGAGCTGATGCAGTATGAGGAAGATACTGCTGGGGCCTTGATGACGACTGAATACGTAAGCTTTTTTGAACGGTTGACAGTCGGCCAGACGATCAATCGCTTGCGCGAGTTGGCGCCTGCGGCCGAGACGATTTATTACATATTTGTTACTGATGAAGAAGAACATTTACAGGGCGTGTTATCGCTGCGTGAACTGATCGTGGCAGCGCCTGAAACCTATCTTCATGATATTATGCATACCAAAGTGGTCGCGGTTGAGCCTGATGATAATCATCAGAAGGTTGTTGATATTATCAATAAGTACAGTCTGCTTGCTGTGCCTGTTGTGGACAGCGAAGGAGTTATTCTAGGCATTATCACGGTTGACGATATTATTGACATTATTATCCCTGACCGTGGTAAAGGCGACGCCCGCTTTTGGGTTACGCTGCGAAAGCGCCTTGGAAGGGGGCGCTAGGTGTGAACTTTTTGAAAAGCTGGCGTAGTCGTCTGGGGCTATTCTTGGCTGTTATGGGGCCTGGCATTGTTACGGCATTTGCCGACAATGATGCCGGGGGTATTGCGACTTATTCGGCCGCCGGTGCAAAGTACGGTTATTCGATGTTGTTTATCATGTTGGTAGGCATTGTTTTTTTGACTATTGCCCAGGAAATGTCGGCGCGCACAGGGGCTGTTACCGGTCGTGGTCTAGCGGATTTGATCCGCGAAGTCTTTGGTGTAAAGTGGACGTTTTTTGCTATGGCCATCTTGATTATTGCCAACTTAGGAACTACTGCTTCCGAGTTTTCCGGTATTGCGACAAGCTTTGAAATATTTGGGATTAGCAAATATTTCTCTGTGCCGATTTCGGCCCTATTGATTTGGTGGTTGGTGTTAAATTCTAGTTATGAAAAAATTGAGAAGATTTTTTTGGCGTTGTGCCTTACCTTCTTTAGTTATATTATCTCGGGCTTTATGGTTGACCCACCTTGGGGTGAGGTTTTTGCCGCGACCATTAGGCCTACTTTTTCCGGCGACACTGCTTTTCTGCTGCTGGCTGTTGGTGTGATTGGCACAACTATCACTCCCTGGGGTCAGTTTTATATTCAGTCAGCCGTTGTTGACAAAGGGATTACTGCCAAGGATTATAGGCTGACACGATGGGATGTTTATATTGGATCCTTCTTTACTGGGCTTATTGCCTTTTTTATCATTGTGGCTACCGCTGCCACGCTGCATGTCAACGGTATATCTATTGAAACGGCCAAAGACGCAGCACTGGCATTGGAACCGTTGGCCGGAAGGTATGCCAGCCTTCTGTTTGGCTTCGGGTTGCTGGGTGCTTCCATGTTGGCGGCTTTTATCTTACCGCTGAGTACAGCCTATGCGGTATGCGAAGCGTTCGGGTTTGAGCATGGGATAAGTAAGTCGTATGAAGAAGCGCCAGTTTTTTTTGGATTATACACTGTGCTCATTGCGTTAGGAGCAGGCATGGTCTTGTGGCCAGGGTTATCCCTTTACAAAGTCATGCTGGCGTCGCAGGTCATCAATGGAATTCTGCTGCCGCCTATTCTGATCTTCATGGCACTCATTGCCAGCAATCAGAATCTTATGGGTGAATATGCTAATTCTAAGGCTTATAATGGTGTAGTGTGGTTCATTACTTTTCTGCTGATTGGCTTGACGCTGCTCTTGCTTGTGTCAACATTTTTGTAATCTGAAGCCCGCTAGCGCGGGCTTTTTTTATTGCCGAAAACAAATGCCAAAAGGTGCATTTTTATGAAAAACCTATTTTTTCCAGATTATTTAGGCCCACAGGTCTATAATCTAAAATTGACTAATGCTCACAAGAATACTACAATTGTTTTGTTAAAATGGAGTTGTGTCGGCTGGAGACCGAGCATACAACATTCATCAAGAAAAGAATATATGGAGGGATTATGGTGAAAGTCTTACAGGACTGGAAAATTCACCTAGGGGCGTTAATCATCGTAGTGATCTGCGAAATGATTGGAACGCGTAAAGTCCAAATGGGACCCGGTGTGCTACTGTTTTTGCCCATGTTATACGCAATGATTTTGGGGGGGATTATCAGTTGGCCTCGGCTTAAATTAATCAGTCTTAAAGAAATGAATGTAGCAACAACGGTTCTTACACTGACGACCTTTATGCTTGTTGCTAAACTGGGGGTCATCATTGGCCCGTCGCTGGCTAAAGTAGCCCAGTCAGGGTTAGCCTTGTCTATGCAGGAGTTGGGCCATTTCTTTGGTACTGTTATTTTGGGGCTGCCACTGGCACTTTTGTTAGGACTGGGTCGTGAATCCATTGGTGCGACGTTTTCCATTGACCGAGAGCCCAATATTGCAATAATCGCTGAAAAGTATGGTTTGGATTCACCCGAGGGTCGTGGTGTTATGTCAGTATACATATGTGGTACACTATTCGGTGCTGTTTGGGTAGGACTACTGGCCGGATATTTGGCGGCGCTTAACATTTTTCATCCCTATGCCTTGGCGATGGGAGCAGGGGTTGGTTCGGGGAGTATGATGGCCGCTGCTTCAGGTGCGATTAAGGCCGTTTTCCCTGAGTATGGTACCGATATTCTGATGTATGCCGGAGCCAGCAATCTGTTAACAACAATTATTGGCATTTATTTCTGTTTGTTTGTATCCCTGCCGATCACCGAAAAGCTATATAATATTTTATCGCCGATTATTGGGCGCGGTGCCAGAAAGACGGAAGGGGGCAACGTAAATGAAGTGGACTGAAACTGTTTTAGTATTTATCGTCACCGGTATCATAACAGTCATTGGCAATACGATTGGTTATCATCATCCACTTTCTGAGGCAGCAATTGGCTATTTGATGTTGCTTGCTGTTGTTCTGTTAGGTATGGCGATTAGCAAATATGTCCCCTTAAAGCTACCCATGGTTTTTTGGATTTCTTTGTTGGCGCTGTTATCGACTTCTGCCATTTCGCCTTGGGCGAAAACGATCTCTTATTATACCGGAAAGCTTGATTTTACAGCAATTTGTACACCGATTCTAGCCTATGCCGGTTTGGCAGCCGGCAAGGATTTAGCAATGTTTAAGCAGATGTCATGGCGAATTGTTGTCGTTGCTTTGGCGGTATATACCGGAACCTTTGTGCTTGCAACAGTTGTTGCCCAGGTTATGCTGCGTATTGAAGGATTGATTTAAAGTAGAATATAAAAACGGCCCGCGAGAACGGGTCGTTTTTATTAATAATATCACAGTGTATGATTTCCAAGATTATCAATTTAGGTGAATCAAGGGCCAGAGAATAATGTACTTTTGGTCATTGCCGCAAAAGTACCAAAACGGCTAGGCCTTCTTCCATAAGACTTGAAAAATCAGCACATTACTGAAAATCCGTAAACTCGCTGCGCTCAAACAACCGGATTTTTTAATCGGAATGCGCTGATTTTTCATCCTGCGGATCGTCTTTTTCCAGAATGGTCGAAGAAAATACGGAAAGGAAGACTAAAGAAGATCGCTTTAGCGGTCTTTCTATTCTACTGATTGTTGCTGATTCCATTCATGAAGACCAGATATTCAGCCTTGGTCATTTTGGGTTTGAAGGTGTTAAGTACATCGTCAGCCGCAGCGGCTTTATCGGCTAGGAGGTCGATCACTGTCATGGCCATGGTTTGGGCCGAGATGATATAGGCCATCTCGGGGTCAATGATCTTGAAGTCCCGAGTATGGGCAGCACCGGATACGCCGCCAAGCCAAGGATGAATCACAGGCATGATGTGGGCTAAATCACCCATATCAGTGCTGGCTGCATGATGGTTAAGCTGTTTTATGTTGTTTTGGCCGATCAGGCTTGCGGCATTAGCACTAAATAAATCGGTCATTTTTTGTTCATTAATCATGGGCATAAAGCCAGGCAGGTCATTGATTTCAATGTTGGCTCCGACAGCGTCAGCACCCGCTTTAAGGGCCCGATTCACTTTTACGTTGGCATCGACCATAGCGTCAAGCGTTCTGGCCCGGACATAGCTCTCCATGCGCACATCAGCCGGAACAACGTTTACCAAGTCGCCGCCTTTAGTAATAATCGGATGAAAGCGTACGTAATCTTCATCACGGAAGGTTTCGCGCTGGGCGTTCACGGCCATGATCGCCAGCATGGCGGCATTGAGCGCATTTATGCCTTCGTGAGGGGCGCCAGCTGCATGGGCTTCGCGGCCGATATAGCGAATCATCTTGCCGATAAAGCCGTTACTAGTGCCGCCGACATGAGCCGATCGGCTGCCGTCATTATCAGTGGAAAGATGAATCATCATGGCCATATCAATATCGTCAAAGGCGCCGCACCGGATGAGTTCAGCTTTGCCGCCTAAATAACCAATCTTGTCTTCTTCACGTAAGTGATTGCGATAGGTAATTTCCACATACTCTTCAGCCGGGACGGCAAATAAGGCGACATCGCCGTCTAAGTGTTCCATAATTCCGGCTTGTTTGAGTCCAAGACCGCAACCAATCATAGCCGCAATTTGGGCATGATGGCCGCAGGCGTGGGCGGCACCGGTAAGTGGATCAGCCAGAGGATGATCGACGCAGGTAACCGCATCCATCTCGCCGATCACGGCCACTGTGCGGTGCGAATTGCGTCCGGTAAGCCGGCCTTTTATACCGGTAACGGCTTGCCCAGTTATGTAGGGAATGTTGTAGCGGTCAAATACCGCCGACACTTTGGCTGCGGTTTTATTTTCTTTAAAGCCTAGCTCTGGCTCCCGAGCAATTGATTCAGCTAGAGCAATCAGTTCTGGTCCATGGGCAGCGATCGCTTGGCACACAGATGTTTTTAATTTCTGTCTATCCATTATACATCGGCTCCTTTGAATATAGAGTTAAAATCAGGCTGGCACCCCTATAGCTTAAATTATAACGCTGATGGCTAATAATAACAAATTGCTTAGACAAAGCTTAGTTAATAAAACTTTCACAATTATAAGATAGTTTGCAAGTTAAGGCAGGAATATGATATATTTATCAGAATTTGTCTTTAGGTATACCCGATGAGCGGTTTTGGGAGGACAATACATGATTGATAGTTATCAGGCCGGGCAATTGAGCGGAATTAACTTAATAGGCATGCAGAAACATATCGCCGAGGTCGAAGTGCGGTTTTATAAGGTTTTTTCTGTTATGCAAACTCCAGCATGTATCATTGATCTCCAGGATGAGAGGATTATTAATGTCAATTATCGATTTGTGCAGGTGTTCGGCTATAGCCTAAGTGAGTTAATTAACAAAAAACTAAATGAGATTGATTTATGGGTTGATAACAAGCAATATGCTGAGGCGAAGGCCCAGACGCTTGATAAAGGTTGTTTACGGGAGTTTGACAGTAAACTTAAGACTTGTCAGGGAACGGTGATTGACGCACGGTTGTTTGTTGATTTTATTATGATTAAAGAACGGCAATGTATATTGGTGCAAATTATTGATGTAAGCAGCAATCAGAACCTGACATGCGTTTTTGGGAAAACCCAGCGGAAGCTAGTTACCCTATTGGAGAGAATGAACGATGGTTATATCATGTTGGATCATAATCTGCACTTCCTGTATGTGAATTACCAAGCAGAGGGGATGATAGGCAAACCGCGTGAGCAGCTGATTGGCAAGAGTATTGCGACAGAGTATCCACTCACTACGCATTCTGCTGTCTATAAGGCGGCAGTTAAAGCAAAGAAGGAAAATATTCATACAAGCAGCGAGGATTATTTCCCCAATATTAGGAAATGGACAGAATCACATTTTTATCCCTCAGCTGACGGAATTACAATAGTTTTTCGCGATATTACCGCCCGTAAGAAGGAAGAAGCCATGCTCAAGCGCAGCCGTGAGGATTTTAAAACACTTGTGGAAAATTCGCTTGATGTTATTGTGCGCTATGACCGGCAGTTTCGTCGGGTGTATATAAATCCGGCGATTGAGAAATTGACGGGTTTAAAGAACGAGAGTTTATTCGGAAAAACTTGGTATGACTTAGATAACTTTAATAAGGAGTATGCCGATAATTGGCGTAAGCATTGTAATATAGTTTTTCTTTCGGGCAAGGATGTTGCATTTGAAGCTGACGTGCCATCAGTGTTTGGTCCTCGGCATTGTCATGTGCATGCTGTCCCGGAATTTGACCAGGATGGTGATGTCGAGTCGGTATTGGCCATAATCCGTGATGTTACGGAACGTGACAAGATGGAAAAAGAAATGGCCCGACTCGACCAGCTTAATCTGGTCGGAGAGATGGCGGCCAGCATTGGGCATGAAGTCCGCAATCCGATGACGACAGTACGTGGCTTTCTCCAGATGCTTAGCCAAAAGGAGGATTTAGGGCATTATGTCGATTTTTTCGCTTTAATGATTGAGGAACTCGACAGAGCTAATTCTATCATCACCGAATACCTTTCATTGGCCAAAGATAAAGCTATCGACCCGAAATTGACCAATATCAATAGTGTCATAAAGATGGTTTTCCCGCTGATCCAGGCTGATGCCTTGCAAATGGGGAAAAATGTTATTTATAATTTCAATGTGGTTCCTGAGCGGATGCTGGATGGAAAGGAAATCCGGCAATGTATTTTAAACTTGGTACGGAATGGGCTTGAGGCAATGGGACCGGGTGGCACGGTCACAATCACTACTTATGTTGAAAATGACGATGTTGTGCTGGCTGTAAAAGACCAGGGAACCGGTATAGCGCCGGAAATTCTTGATAAACTCGGTACACCTTTTTTGACAACAAAGGAGACTGGCACAGGTCTGGGGCTGCCGGTATGCTATAGTATTGCCAAACGGCACAACGCCAAGATTAGCGTTGAGACAGGCTCTTGCGGCACGACGTTTTTTGTCAAGTTTAGGTGATTGTGAGAGGAATTTGGGCTGTTTTAGCGAATATGGGTGAGAAGGACAATCACAGGAGGGTACGAAACGTGGATATATTAGAAAACGAAATTGAACAGCCGCTGCTCAAGACCAAAGAGAATTGGGAAGGGTTCGTGAAGACACAAGTTCTGGACTTTCTCATGGCTCACAATCTTCAAGCAATAACGGTCGATGATGGAGCCGGGAAGAAAGGCGTTATTAAACGGACTGCAAACGGCGATTATAAAGTGCAGATTACTTCCAACGAAACTTTGTAATTGAAGATGTACAGGTTCGCCTTTATGCGGACCTGTTTTAATTAGAAAATGCAATCATACTATTATCAGATGACTAACCCGCTCTAAGACTCCCGCTTCTATAAGCGGGAGTATACCCTAAAGGGCACAGGCGGCGGCTAAGTCCCTGGATACGGTTCGAATAGGATTCAGGTGGAATTAAAACTCCATCCGAATCAAGTCTCACTTTATGGAATTTGTTAACTAGAAGGGTGATAGTCGTGTTTAAAAAGCTATTTGCGTTAGCCGCCGTTGTTTGGTTGCTAGCGAGTGCACCGGCGGCTGAGGCTAAGACGATGCTTTATGTTCCGGCTGATGATAGGCCGGTGAGTCTAGAGTATGCAGTCGATACTGTTAAAGCAGCTGATTTTGATATTTTAACGCCTCCAGCAGAATACTTGGCAGGCCGAAACCGCAAGGGTGATCCTGACAAGCTATGGGAATGGCTCAGTGAGCATGTAGCGCAGGCTGATGCAATTATTGTTTCGGCTGATTCGCTTATTTATGGCGGGCTTGTCGATTCTCGGATGCATAACTTTGCTTCATACGCCCTTGAGTGGCGCGTAAAGCGTTTTGAAAATTTAAAAAAAGCCAACCCCAGTGCTCGGCTATATGTGTTTAATACCATTATGCGTACACCAAAAGCGAGCGTAGGCGATGTAGAACCGTGGTATTATGAAAAGTATGGCAGTGAAATTTTTCTGATTACAGCTCTTCAGGACAAAGCCGAGCTTAAAGGCTTATCAGCTGACGAACAGAAGCGCTTGGAGACGGCTATTAAGGCTGTGCCTGCCGACCTGTTTGAGGACTGGATGAACCGTCGCGCTAAGAATTTCAAGGTAAATGAAGAACTGATTAGACTTGCCAAGAACGGCCAATTCAGCTACTTACTTATCGGCCGGGATGATACGGCGCCGTATTCACAGTCTCATAAGGAAGGTCTGGCCATCAGTAAATTGGCCACGGGGCTTCCTGTCAGTAAGTTTACTACCTTCCCTGGCGCTGACCAATTGGGTATGGTCTTGTTAGCCCGCGCCTACAACGATTTGACGCTGCAAATTCCGATTGTTCAGGTTGAGTATGCTTTTGGAGCAGGTGGGGCCACTGTGCCAAGCTATGAAGATCAACCAACATCTCATACAATTAATGACCATATTATTGCCGCTGGCGGCATAGTAATGGTCAAGCCACAAAAGCCGGATTTGATCCTGGCAGTCAACACGCCGGTTAATGGGGTGACGCTGGAAGCCGAGGCAATTGAAAATACAACTTTCGCTAGCTTTAGCACGCGTCAGTTTGTTGATAAGGTGGCCAGGCAAATCACCGCAGGTCAAAAGGTGGCCGTCGCCGATATTGCTTTTGCCAATGGGGCCGATAATGCGCTAATGCATGAGATGACCGAGCGCCGGTTGTTGGGTGAATTAAGCTCTTATTCAGGCTGGAACACGGCCAGTAATACACTAGGGTTTGCCATTGGTCAGGGTATGATGGCCGGAGCGATGGATGATAACGAGCGGCAGCGTTTGTTGGTTGTTCGGTATCTTGATGATTGGGCTTATCAGGCCAATATTCGCGGTCAGCTTTATCACGAGGTAATTTATCCTAATAACGGCAGCCTTATCTACCTTGATGAGTTGAAACCGCTTTTAACTGAAAAAGCTGATAAAAAAATTGCCTTGTTTGCGAAACGTCATCTGGCTGGCCTGCCTGCCGACAAGTTGAAGGTTGAATTTCCTTGGAACAGGATGTTTGAGCTGACAATACAAGTGCAGCCATAACAAAAGCCCTGCCATTGAACTTTTCGGTTCTTGGCAGGGCCTTTTTTGAAATTAAACAAGTTTACTCGGCGCTCATTGCTGAAAGCAGCAGATGAGCGCCGCTTTCATTGGTGGCGACCGGGATGTTGTGGACATCACAGACGCGCAGCAGGGCAGTGATGTCTGGTTCATGTGGTTGAGCTGTCAGCGGGTCACGCAGGAAGATGACGGCATCTACCTCTAGGGCGGCAATGCGCGCGCCAATTTGGAGATCGCCGCCGAGCGGACCTGATAAAAAAGCAGTAACGGTGAGGGGGGTAGTCTCATTGATAATGCGGCCGGTGGTGGCGGTGGCAATCAGCTTGTACTGCAGAAGGCAGTCAAGATGGTTTTGCACAAAGGTCAGCATTTCCTGCTTTTTGTGGTCATGAGCAATTAAGGCAATTGTTTTCATTTTGCACCTCTTATATAGCAGCTACTTTCTTGATAGTACAATGAAATTAGTAAAAAGACAAGCCCGGAGACGGTAAAGTCCCGGGCTTAACAGGAGATGATTACGTCGGCAGCGAGTTCTTGCAAGGGAAGTTCTTCTTCGGGTTATCGTTCTTGCGTGCAGACGATTCTTGATTGTTGGCAGGTTGCTTGCTGTGTGGATTTTTTGGCATAATAATCACCTCCAAGTTTTAGATTGCCCGTCGTTTTTAAAGATATACTTGGCTGCTGTGAATATCCACCACTTTCCACTTGGCACTTCCTCACCTTGAGTAGGATTTAAGCTTGGCTGTGCCGAAATGAACTATATTTAGTGTGTGGGAATGGCTTAGCGTGAGGAGATGATGGAATGCGGTTTTTGCATACTTCCGACTGGCATCTAGGACGAATTTTTCATGGCGTACACTTAACCTCTGATCAAGCATATATATTGGAGCTGTTTTGCGGCATGGTGCGTGAATTTAAGCCTGATGCGGTGGTGATTGCCGGGGATATTTATGATCGGGCGGTGCCCCCTACTGAGGCCGTAAATTTGCTTGATGAAACTTTATCCCGACTGCTGCTGGATTTAAAAGTGCCTGTTATCGCCATTGCCGGTAATCATGACAGCCCTGAACGTCTGGGGTTTGGCAATCGTCTATTGGCTAAGCAGGGTCTGCACGTTGTTGGCCAACTGCCAGGGCAAATTGAGCCGGTTGTAATAAATGATAAGCATGGACCGGTATATTTCCTGCCGTTGACTTATGCTGAGCCGGCGCTTGTACGGGAACGGCTTGCGAATGCGGGTGCTGTTGATCACCAAACAGCGACTGAAATCATGATTGCGCAGGCCATGGCGAAAGTTCCGGCCAATGCTCGGAAGGTTGCTGTTGCTCATGCATTTATTGCCGGTGGTGAGGAGAGTGAGTCCGAGCGGCCGTTATCGGTTGGCGGCAGCGGAATGGTCAGCTCGAGCCTTTTTACACCATTTAATTATACTGCGCTGGGGCATCTCCATAATAGTCAGAAGGCTGGGAGTGATACCATCCGTTATTCGGGTTCACTCTTAAAATATTCTTTTGCCGAAGTCGGTCATAACAAGGGTGTTAACCTTGTTGAGATTGATGGACAGGGCCATACCACAGTTGAAGTTCTGACATTGGCACCACGTCGTGATGTGCGGTGTGTGGAAGGTTTCTTTAAACAGCTGCTGACTCAGTCAGCCAAGGACGGCCCAACCAACGATTACATTATGGTGACTTTGCAGGACGACTGTCCCATCCTTGATGCCCGCGGCCAGCTTCAGGCTGTTTACCCCAATCTTTTGCATATTGAGTATCCCCGCCTTAACACCGGCGGTCAACTGCGCGGCCCACAGGCTGACCATCGCCGGCTTGGTGAAGTTGAGCTGTTTTCATCCTTTTTTGAACAAATGACTGGTGAAAAGTTGACTGTTGACCAGACAACTGAATTTGGCAAAGTGGTTGATGAGCTTTATCGGCAGAACCGGGAGGTGCAGGTATGAAACCGCTATATCTCTCGATGACTGCCTTTGGCCCGTATGCGGGCGAGCAGGAACTTGATTTTGGTGAGCTAAAAAATCGATCGTTTTTTTTGATCCATGGGCCAACCGGAGCAGGCAAAACGACCATTCTTGATGCTATGTGTTTTGCACTATATGGTGATACCAGCGGGGCCCGTGACGGTAAGGCTATGCGTAGCGACTACGCAGATCCTGCTGTTTTGACCGAGGTGGTTTTTGATTTTTCGATTGGAGCCGATAGGTACCGAATTAAGCGGGTGCCCGAACAAGAACGGCCCAAAAAACGCGGTGATGGAACAACAGTAAAGCATGCCGAGGCCGAATTATACCGGCTTGTCGAGTTAGAATCTGCACTGCTGGAAACAGGCTGGAGCAAGGTTACTGAAAAGATTGAGAACCTGCTAGGCTTTAAGAGTGCCCAATTTCGGCAGGTTGTGCTGTTGCCGCAAGGTGATTTCCGTAAACTCTTGACGGCGAATTCGACTGAGCGACAAGAGATCATGCAGATGTTATTTAAGACTGAGCAGTATCGCTTTATTGAGGAGCGCTTAAAAACTAAGGCCCAGGAACTTAAAAAGGCGTTTGATGAGCTTGGTAAGGAACAGACATGGGTGCTGCAGGAGGCGGCCGTTACAGCTCGGGAAGAACTGGCGGCCCGGCAGCAGGCTGTGATCCAGGCGACAGAATGTCTAAAGCAAGAATTGCAGAAAGCCGTACAGGATTTGGAGCAAGCACAGCAGACTATGGCAGCGGCAAAGGTGCTTGAAGCTAAGTTTCTCGAACAGGCGGGAGCCGAGCAAGTTTTGGTTGGTCTTAAGGCGAAAGTGCCGACTGTCGAAGTGTACCGATTGGATTTGGGCCTAGCCGTCAAGGCCGCTAGGCTCATTGACGTCGAAAAGGCCCTGCTGATATTGCGCGGCGATCGCCTACAGTTAGAGAAGGAATTGCATAGTTCGCAAACCGCTGTGCAGGTAGCGATACAAGCACAGGCGGCAGCCGAAGAACAGCTGGCTAAAGAACTGGCGCGCGACGCCGAGCGAGAGCAGGCCGACCGTGAGGTTATGCGTTTGAATGAGTTAAGCAGCAAAGCCAATGATCTGGTAGCAGCCTTGCAGTCTGTAGAGGTCTGTCGCAAGCAGGCGGCTGAGGCTGAAAGAGCAAAAGATTCGGCCGTGAAAAAGTTGAATTCTGGGAAAAAACACATTGAAGAGTACAATAAACACTATAAGCAACAAATGGATATTGCTGCGCG
>JAQWAQ010000148.1 GCA_028707635.1 Negativicutes bacterium | reverse complement strand
TAGAATGCCGCCCTGTCACGGCGGAGGTCGAGGGTTCGAGTCCCTTCCGGGTCGCCATTTATATGACTCCGTAGCTCAGCTGGATAGAGCGTTTGACTACGAATCAAAAGGTCGCAGGTTCGAATCCTGCCGGGGTCACCATTTTATCACTACATGCGGTAGTGGCGGAACGGCAGACGCACCAGCTTGAGGGGCTGGCGGGGGCAACCTCGTGGTGGTTCAAATCCACTCTACCGCACCATAGAAAATTAAGGCTTACAGGCAGTTATGCTTGTATGTCTTTTTTGTTGTATCCATTCTTCGCTTAGATCCAATATCTAGCGGCTGATACACATTATTAAACTTCTTAAAGTTAGATAATTTTTCTTTACAAATTTGGCTGATCGTAATAAAATCATATGTAGCTATTGGACTGAATAGTCATTTGGTTAGTAGACTTGAAGGTTATTGACACGTAGTATGTCCGTTTAGATATAACAACTAATGGATAAAAGAACAGCGTGTGTTATGCGGTTCTCTTATAGATTAGCATTCTCTTTTTTTTGCCTTTCGTATGGAAAAATATAGACCAGCCTATAATGCATAATTGGAGGATGATAGAATAATTTTTGCAGGCGGGAATTCAAGAAGGAATTCTCATTTACATATACAAATTAGAGAAGAAGCTGGAGGTGGGATAATGTCCCTAATTAGATTAAATAGAAAATGGTCTTATGTTAGTTTACTGCTTGCTTTTGTTATGCTTTTGGCAACTGGCTGCAGCCGTCAGGCGGCAAAAACCGGGTCTCAAGCTGTAGAAGTCAAGGCCACGCAGGTAATCCAAAAAGATACCCCTATTACATATGAATTCGTCGGTCAAGTGGCAGCAAAGGATCAAGTGGAAATAAGAGCTAAAGTAGCCGGGAACATTGTGCAAAAAATGGTGGCCGGCGGGGCAACTGTACAGGCCGGGCAGCCTTTATTTGCAATTGACCGCAAACAATATGATGCTGCGTTATTAAATGTTAGGGCGACTCTAGTGCAGTCAGAGGCTACACTAAGTCAAGCACAACGTGATTTGGCCCGTTATGAGCAATTGGTGGCCCAGGGAGCTGTTTCTCAACAGATGTATGATAATGCTGTAACGCAAGTACAGCAAGCGAATGCTGTAGTAGAGGCAAATCGGGCAAAAGTTGTTCAAGCTGAGGCGGATATTCAGGATACTATGATCGTTTCACCGCTTAGTGGCCGCATTGATGTTAAGGACTTAAGTTCAGGGAGCTTTGTTCAGGCGGGGGCAACTACGATAGCGACAGTGTCTTCCGTTGATCCGGTATTTGTTCAGTTTAGCATGAGTGAAAATGAATATTTAAGCTTTGCCAAGAAAGGCAATGGAAATTCTCCGGCAGAATGGTTTGGTGCATTAACGCTTATCCTTAGTGATGACTCTCAATATCCACTTACTGGCGAAATAGAACAGGTAGATAAGGGTTTGGCGCAAAATACTGGTACGCTTACTCTTAAAGCGGTATTTCCCAACCCACAGCATATTTTGGTTCCAGGAATGTTTGGCAGGGTAGTGGCGCAGGGCGGAATTCGCCAGGGAGCTATGATGATTCCACAGCGGGCCTTACAGCAAATTTTGGGTAAAAACTTTGTAACCGTTGTAGACGCAGATGGTAAGGCTGAATCTCGTGCTATCAAGATAGGAAATCAGATCGGTACGATGATGATAGTAGAAGAGGGTTTAAATCCAGGCGATACGGTGGTCGTCGAGGGCTTCCATAAAGTCCAGCCAGGGACACCGTTAAATGTAACAATGATTGCACCGGAAGAGTTGAAGTCTCCGGTACAAAAATAAGGTGGTGTTCCGGTGTCTAAGTTTTTTATTGAACGACCTATTTTCGCTATTGTAATCGCCATTATGATTTCCATGATCGGTGTTATTGCGGCGTACAATTTGCCTATATCACAATTTCCAAAGATTACGCCGCCGCAGGCATCGATTCGCGCTAACTATACTGGCGCTAACGCTGAGGTAGTAGAACAAACCATTGCCCAGCTAATAGAATTGCAGATGAATGGTGTAGAAAACATGATGGAAATGTTGTCTACCAGTTCTGATAATGGTTCATATAGTTTAAGCGTAAAGTTCGAGGTAGGCACCAATGCGGACATTGATACCGTACAGGCGCAGAATCGTGTAGCGGCAGCGAATGCCGGATTGCCAAATGATGTTAAGGTAGCCGGCGTTACAACGCGAAAAGTTAACTCGGATTTAGCGATGGTTTTTAATTTATATTCTCCTAATAACACTTATGAGGATGTCTTTTTAAAGAATTATGGTAGCATTAACATTGTTGAGGATTTAAAACGTGTCAAGGGCGTAGGCGATGTTAACGAATACGGTGCGGATTTCGCTATGCGTGTTTGGCTGCGGCCAGATAAAATGGCGCAGCTTGGCATTACAACAACGGAAGTATATAGCGCCATTGCCGATCAGAACATCCAGGCTCCGGCAGGAATGATTGGAGTGGCGCCCTCTCCTTCCGACCAGCAATTCCAGTATACGGCCAGAGTGCAAGGTCGCTTGGTAAAACCGGAGGAATTTAAGCAAATTATTATCCGCGCTAACCCAGACGGAAGTTTGATCAGGTTGGGCGAATTTGCTGATGTCGATTTAGGGGCCAAAGGATATAACTATGCCGGTACCGTTAATGGATACCCAGCAGCAGGCTTTGCCGTTCAATTGACGAATGACGCCAATGTTTTGGAAACCGTTGCTGAGTGTAAAAAGGTTATAGCTGCAGCGGCTAAGAAGTTCCCAGCTGGTATGGATTATAAAATAGTAGTTGATACTACTGATTTTGTTAGTGAATCAATGAAGGAAGTAATGATTACCTTCCTGGAAGCATTGATGCTGGTAGTCATTGTTGTATTTATCTTTTTGCAGAGTGGGAGGGCTACCTTGATTCCGCTCTTGGCGGTGCCGGTTTCTTTGCTTGGTACTTTTGGGGCGTTTTTGGTATTAGGATTTTCCATTAATACCTTGACTCTATTTGCAATGGTATTGGCGATTGGGCTGGTTGTGGATGATGCCATTGTTGTTGTTGAAAATGTAGAGCATCATATGCGCTATAATGGATTGAATCCTCATGATGCGACAGTACGGGCGATGGAGGAAGTATCCGGCCCGGTTGTGGCTATTGCCTTCGTATTGTCTGCGGTATTTGTTCCTGTGGCATTTTATGGTGGTACAGTAGGTGTGTTGTATAAGCAATTTGCATTGACTATTGCTGTTTCTATGATTTTATCAGCCGTCGTGGCTTTAACTTTGACACCGGCGCTTTGCGCGCTGCTGCTAAAACCATATGATCCTAATCAGCATAAAGGTGCTTTGGCTAAGTTTTTTGATAAATTCAATATTTGGTTTGAAAATATGGTTGAAAAGTATGGCCGAGGGGTAGCGAGTCTTGTTAAGCATGCGACGTTGAGTGTTGTTCTCATTGGCGGCTTGATGTTGATATCCGGCGGTTTGTTTAAGGTGTTGCCGTCCTCTTTTGTACCGGCAGAAGATCAAGGGTTTACCATATCGCAGGTTAACTTGCCAGAGGCAGCAAGTTTAAATCGCACCAAAGAGGTTGCAAACAATATTGGTCAGACGATACGTTCTCAACCGGGTGTGAAAGATGTCATGGTGGTTTCTGGTCTGGACATTCTGGTAAACGCCAATAAATCGAGTGCGGCAGTAGTGTTTTCGAAGCTGCACCCTTGGGATGAGCGTAAGACGCCAGAGTTAAAGGCGGATAGCATCGTTCGTGGCACCATCATGAGCGGTAGCCATGTTCCGGAAGCAACAACTCTGTCTTTCAATGCCCCATCATTGCCAGGGGTTGGTTCACAGGGCGGTTTTACTTTGATGTTGCAAGACCGCGGTGGACATTCGAATGAAGAACTTGATGAAATCAATAATAAATTTCTAGCTGCGGCCAGACAACGACCGGAAATTGGTATTATTTATAGTAACTATAATATCAGTACGCCGGGTATTAAATATACGGTTGATCGGGAGAAGGCTAAAACACTGGGTATCGAAATAGATGATGCTTATCAGGCATTGCAAGTTTTCTTAGGTGGGGTAGAGATTAACGATTTCAACACCTTTGGCCGAAGCTATAAAGTTAAGATGCAGGCCGTTCCAGAGTTTAGGGATAAGCCTGATGATATTCGTTATTTCTTTGTTAGAACTTCGTCCGGGACCATGGTACCTTTAAATACCATAGTCACACAAGAGCAAACAAGCGGGCCGACTGCTATTCAGCGCTTTAACGGTTTACGGGCGATTAAGCTCGGAGGAAACCCAGCGGCTGGTTATAGCTCAGGACAGACTATGACTGCGTTGGAGGAAGTAGCAGCAGAAGTATTGCCGAATAACATGACTTATCAATGGGTCGACCAGAGCCGTGAAGAAAAAATCTCTGGTGCGCGGGCGCCAATTTTATTTGCCTTATCGTTGATATTCGTCTTTTTATGTTTGGCAGCGTTGTATGAAAGCTGGAGCGTTCCCTTGGTTGTCTTATTCTCGGTACCGACAGGAATATTTGGCGCATTGTTCTTCCAGTATATCCGCAATCTTGAGAATAATATTTACATGCAAATTGGACTGATCATGTTGATCGGGTTAGCGGCCAAGAATGCGATTTTGATTGTTGAGTTTGCGAAAGTCAGGGTAGATAAGGGGATGGATGCGATTCCTGCTGTTATTGAAGCCGCTAAGCTTCGTTTGCGCCCTATACTCATGACTTCTCTGGCGTTTATTATTGGGTGTATTCCATTGGCAATCGCTACAGGTGCCGGGGCTGGTTCCAGAGTTGCGATGGGGACAGCGGTAGTCGGTGGTATGTTTATGGCGACTCTGCTGGGGATTTTCATAATCCCCATGCTGTTCATCTTTGTTGAACGCAATATTACGGATAAGCTTAAGGCGCGTAGGGAACGGAAGCAGTTAAAAACCTCTTCTAACTAAGTTTAAATGTAATAATTACAAAAAAGGCTGTACTGAAGCTTTTGGTTTCAGTACAGCCTTACTTTATTGCGTTGGCAGGATTGAATGTAATTTTTTGGCCACTATAGCTTGACATAAGGTGATTAAGGTGATAATATACATAAGTCGCTGCTAAGAGTGATAACAAATGAAATAAAAAATATGTTGACACAGCGAATTAGCTGTGATAACATATAAAAGCTGTCAACGCCGCAAGTAACACAAGCGGGGCAGTGATGTTCCTTGAAAACTGAACAATGTAAGATAAACATATGCCAGATGTGCGGTGCTTTTCGAAGCACAAAAA
>JAQWAQ010000034.1 GCA_028707635.1 Negativicutes bacterium | reverse complement strand
CCATCGGACTGGCGAAGTCCAAGCAGTTTAATACTATCTGTTTTTACTTCAGGCGTTGCTGTCGCGGTAAACGCCCCGACCACCGGCCGGATTTTAAGGCTAGCAATAAACGAACCAACAGCCTGATAGCTAGGTCTAAAATCATGACCCCATTGTGAAATGCAATGCGCCTCATCAACAGCCAGCATACTTACCGGCATTTGTTGCAGCACTATCTGAAAAGCATCTGTGTCCAACCGCTCTGGTGCAACATAAACCAGCCGATAACGACCATTGCCAATATCGCTCAGCCGCTGTCGCAATTCACCGGCGGATAACGAACTATTAATATAAGTAGCCGGCAGCCCCAAATGATTTAAAGCATCAACTTGATCCTTCATTAAAGAAATCAGCGGCGAGATAACAAGTGTCAACCCAGGCAGCAGCATGGCCGGAATCTGAAAGCACAGTGATTTTCCGGCTCCGGTTGGCATAATGGCAATGGTATCACGCCCAGCCAGCAAGCTAGTAATAACCTTTTCCTGACCGGGCCTGAACTTATCATAGCCATAATATTTTTTTAGTAGTTTTTGGGCCTTCTCAAGCATAAACTGATCCCCTCTCATCACTTTTCAACCGGCCCACGCCATGCTGACATGCCACTCATCACATTATATACATTGTCAAAGCCCTTACTCCGCAGCAGCTTAGTCCCCTGGCTGCTGCGATTTCCGCTCCGGCAGATAAGCAACACCTTCTGATCCTTGGGAACTTCGCTCGCACGATTCGCCAGCTGATCAAGCGGAATCAGCAGCACCCCAGGGATATGTCCGGCCTGATATTCTTCAGGCGTACGGATATCAATCATCATCGCTTCCTTGCTTTCCCACATCCTAAGCGCTTCATCAATAGTCACACTAAAATTGTCATTCTCACCGCCAAAACCACGATAGGCAAAGGCAGCCAGCAGCACCACAACAATCAAGCCAACCCATACTGTTTTTTCTAACACCTTACCATCCCCCTACGCTAAATAGAGCTTTCTGTCTTGGTTGCATACTAAACCACCTAGCGGTTACTGAACTCCTCTGCCAGTTCATTAAGATAGGTCCAGCGTTCCAAGAGCTCATCAAGCTTCTTTTCAAGCTCTTGCTGGGTCGCTACAAGCTGCTGCAGCAATTCAAAATTGGCACCAGCAGTATTAATCGCCGCCGTTGTTTGATCTAACTCCTGCTCTACGCCGGCGATAATATCCTCAATCTGATCAAATTCCCGTTGTTCCTTAAAGCTTAGTTTGCGAGGACGATCGTTATTCTTATTGTCATTGAACGGCTTCGCAGCTTCGGCCTTTTTCGGTTTCGCTGCACATTCCCCAGTCTCAGGTCGATTGTCGCAGTAGTCGGTATAACCGCCGTTATACTGTTTGATAACTCCGTTACCCTCGAAGGCAAAAACCTTGTCCACAAGCCTGTCAAGAAAATACCTATCATGAGATACTGCAATTATCGCGCCAGGGAAATCGTCAAGATAATCCTCGAGAATCGTCAATGTCTGAATATCAAGGTCATTGGTGGGCTCATCAAGCAGCAGAACATTCGGCGCACTCATGAGTACCCGCAGCAAATATAAGAGGCGCTTTTCACCACCTGACAGCTTGGCAATCGGCATCCACTGCAAATGCGGTGAAAACAAAAACTTCTCCAGCATCTGTGACGCGCTAATTGTCCCCCCGTCAGCAGTCGGCAGAAAATTGGCTTCCTCTTTAATATAATCAATCACCCTCATGGTATCATCAAGCGCACCATTTTCCTGAGCGAAATAGCCGATTTTTACTGTCTGTCCAACATCCACAAGCCCTTTTTCTGGCGTCAGTCTTCCGGCAATAATATTCAACAAAGTTGATTTTCCACTGCCATTCGGTCCGACAATCCCGACCCGATCATCTTTAAGCACAATATAGCTGAAATCAAGAATCACCTCGGTAGCGGCGAAAGCCTGACTAACCTGGTCAAGTTCAATGATTTTCTTACCAAGTCGGCTGGCTCCCACGCTGATTTCCAGTTTGGCATCAGCAACGCTAGACTGCTCGCCACTCAATTTCTCAAATCGTTCAATCCGCGCTTTCTGCTTGGTACTCCGCGCTCGTGCGCCCCGCTTGATCCATGCAAGCTCATTGCGCAACAGATTTTGGCGTTTCCGTTCACTGCCCTCTTCCAATTCCTCGCGCTCGGCCTTCAACTCTAAAAAGGCGCTATAATTACCGCTATACACATAGAGCTTCCCTCTATCAAGCTCAATAATCCGACCGACGACTCTGTCCAAAAAGTAACGATCATGCGTGATCATTAACAAGGCCCCCTTGCGTTTCGCAAGGTAGTCTTCCAACCAGGCAACTGTATCATTATCAATGTGGTTGGTCGGCTCATCCAAGATGAGCAAGTCGGCTGGAGTAATCAACGCCGATGCCAACGCCACCCGCTTTCGCTGTCCGCCTGATAACGTACCGACCAGGGCCGCAAAATCTGTAATGCCCAGTTTCGTGAGAATACTCTTGGCTTCACTTTCCAATTGCCAAGCACCCAAGCTATCAATCTGCTGACTGGACGAAATCAGCTTCTGCTCCCACCCCTTATCGCCAGGATGTTTCTCCACTTGCCCCAAAGCCTCTTCATAATTGCGCAAAGCCTGCATAACAGGCGAATTCCCTTTAAAAACTTGCGCCAAAACCGGCGCGGCATCATCAAACTCCGGATTCTGAGGCAGATACTCAATCGTTACACTATTGCCTTTCGTAACCTGCCCAACATCAGTCTCCTCCAAACCGGCGATAACTTTTAAAAAAGTTGACTTGCCGGTTCCATTCACACCGATAAGACCAATCTTATCGCCTTCATCAATCCCAAAAGTAACATCGGCGAATAGAACCCGTTCCCCATAGCTTTTGGCTAAGTTCTCAATTGATAGTAAGTTCATCTCTATCCAAATCCTTTGCTGAAGGTTTTTTCTCAATAAATTTAGGCTATCTTCTATTTTAACACAAAAAAAGCCCTCTGTACGCTAAGTGTACGAGAGGGCCAAGTATCCTTATGATAATTGAGTCCGGTCAATTTTCGTTTGCCGGATTGACTGGGCCGAACTCACTTGCTCGTCAGGCAGCTGCGGCGCAAAATCCGACTCATAGGTTGGTGAATAGCTCACAATCTGATTCTCATAAATATTTTCTTTAGCCAATACATTCACCTCCTTCACAAGACGAAAATAGCAGGGTAACTTAATTTGGCTCAAAACAAACGAAATTATACATGCTATTGGTGTATATTGCATTGAAAGGTGTGGAAAACTACGGCAATGTATACACATTACGGCAGGATATCTGCATTTCCACGTCAAATGTAACAATAATCTACAATATTTTTAAGCAGGAGAGATTAATATGAAACAAAAAATTCGCATTGGCATTGTCGGCTACGGAAACCTGGGCAAAGGTGCTGAACTGGCTATCAATAACCAGCCTGACATGGAGCTTGTGGCCATATTTTCACGCCGCAAACTTAACAGCACAGCAAGCGGGGTGCCCGCAGTATCGGTAGACGACGCTGCTCAATATCAGGATAAAATTGATGTTATGCTGCTTTGCGGCGGTTCGGCAACTGACCTGGTTAACCAAGGCCCACAGTTTGCCACACTTTTTAACACGGTTGACAGCTTTGATACCCATGCTAAAATTCCGCAGTATTTTGCCGCTATGGACCAAGCTGCTAAAGCTGCTGGCAAAGCAGTCACAATTTCAGTAGGCTGGGACCCTGGTTTGTTCTCACTAAACCGGTTACTCGCCGGCGCTGTACTGCCACAAGGCACCGACTATACCTTCTGGGGTAAAGGCGTGAGCCAAGGCCATTCTGATGCCATCCGCCGCATCCCAGGCGTAAAAGACGGCAAACAGTACACCATTCCTAAAGACGAAATCATCACAGCTGTACGCGCTGGCCAGCAGGTATCGGCTACAAGCCAAGAATCCCACATTCGCGACTGCTATATCGTAGCTGAGCAAGGCGCCGACCACTCTGCCATCGAAACAGCAATCAAGACCATGCCTAACTATTTTGTCGGCTACGAAACTCACGTAACCTTTATTTCTGAAGAAGAATTCGCTAAAAATCATTCACAGATTCCGCATGGCGGCTTCGTCTTCCGCAGCGGTCATACCAGCCAAGGCACCAACCATGTTCTGGAGTTTGCTCTCAGACTTGACAGCAATCCAGAATTTACATCAAGCGTTCTTGCCGCGTATGCCCGCGCTACTTTCCGCCTGGCCAGTCACGGCTTCAAAGGAGCAGCAACCGTTTTCGATATCCCGTACGCTTGGCTGTCCCCAAAATCCGGCGAAGAATTGCGTAAAGATCTGCTGTAATAATTGCCAATTAGCACTTGAAATAAGTATTGACAGTTTATTGTCCTTACTGCTATACTACATCTTAAATAATCATATGTATCATCGATGACCAGGAAGAGTAAACATTACACAGAGGGTTGCAGCGAGCCAACGGCGGTGAAAGGTTGGCACTACTCGGTAGGTTGAATGGGCCTGGGAGATACAGCCCGATCCATATTGCATGGGGGAGGCGCTGTCGGAGTTCTTCCACCGTTATCAGGAAGCGGGTATCGGATTTAATCCCGTACCTTGTAAAGCCGGGCTATACATATAGCCAATTAGGGTGGCACCGCGAGATAACCCCTCGTCCCTATCTACCAAGATAGAGATGAGGGTTTTTTTATATTCAAAACAAATTACAGGAGGAATGATGGATATGGAACTCAAAAAACCAGACCTGGAAATGACTGTATACGAAACAAAAAAAGGCGGCCAATACCGTTGGGTTACTATCACCACTTTACTCCTTGCAATCGGGGCAATTCTCCACTTAATCAGCCCCAGCATCGCCGGGGTAACCCCAAACTGGACAATTGCCATGTACTGTCTTGCGATTAATTTAACAAAACCGACCCGCGGCCAAGCCTTTGGCATCGGCCTTGTGGCAGCAGCAATTAACATCCCCACATCCAAAGCGGCCTTTCCGTACGGCAACCTGGTAAGCGAACCGGTTGGAGCGCTTGTCTGTGCCATTATTGTCAGCCTTTCCTTGAAAATGACAATCGGCAATCTAAACCTTAAACCAGCGATTAGCACCTTCCTCACCACCCTGGTCAGCGGCATGATCTTTGTTACTATCCTAAAAGTTGTTATGTCACTTCCCCTGTCAGTGTACCTCTACGGGATGATCCCTTTTGTATTTGGAGTTGGAGTGCTCAATGCCGCCATTACCCAAATTCTCTACTTCCCAGCCCAAAAGCTTTTCAACCTACAGGGAGGCAGCCATGACAGCAATAACAATTGATCAGTTCAGTTACGCCTACAAAAACAATCAGAAAGTCCTTGATAACATAAATGCCGTCATTGAAGAAGGCTCCTTCACCGCAGTCATTGGGCCAAGCGGCGCCGGAAAAACCACTTTGTGTCTGGCCATCGCCGGTGCTGTCCCCCACTATTACGGCGGCAGTTTATCAGGCAACGTCCTTGTTAATGGGATGTCTGTCCGAGACACAACTATGCCTGATTTAGCCCAGACAGTCGGAACCGTCTTGCAGGACTATGAAACCCAATTAGTCACAATGACTGTCGAAGAAGAAGTCGCCTTTAGCCTGGAGAACATCGGCTTAGACCGCGGCCAAATTGCCACCTGCGTCAAAGAAGCATTGGCCAAAGTCGGGCTTACCGGCTTCGAAAGAAAAGAAGTTTCCGCATTATCAGGCGGGCAAAGACAGCGCCTCGTCATCGCCAGTGTTCTGGCCGCTAATCCAAAGATTCTGGTACTCGACGAGCCAACCTCGGCTCTTGATCCCGAGGGCACCGAATCAATCTATCAACTCTTATCTGACTTAAATAAACAATACAGCATCACCATTGTCGTTGTTGAGCACGAAACAGCCAAGATACTCCCCTATGCCGACCAATTCATTCTAATCAATGGTGGCAAATGTCTCCAAAGTGGCTACCCTGCCAAAGTCCTTACTTATATGTGGAAGCATAAAATCTATACTGAGGCCATTCCGCCACTCTGGCAGCTTAAACTCACCCTAGAAGACAAGACAGGATTCCAATTTGCAGACTGGAAGAATGAAGACGACGCCGCAAGTGAGTTGCGCAAGCTAATCCAAAAGGAGGCGTCGATCAGTGCTTGAACTTAAAAACATTAGCTTTGCCTATAAAGCCCAATCCCCAGTGATAAACAATGTATCCCTAACAATCGCAACTGGAGAATTTTTGGCCATAGCCGGCCGAAACGGCAGTGGCAAGACGACACTTACCCGCCTCATCATGGCCCTGAAAAAGCCCACCTCCGGCGAGATTACCTTGGATGGCAAGACTACAAAGAAAAGCGGCCCGGCTGACATGGCCCGCAGCATTGGCTATGTTTTCCAAAATCCCGACCGCCAAATTTTTCACGATACCGTAATAGCAGAAGTCGCTTACGGCCCCGAACAGCTCGGCTATTCACCTGATAAAGTCACCGAAATGGTCAACCAAGCACTTACGGCGACCGGCCTTACTGAGCTAGCCAGCGCCTATCCCGCCACTCTATCCCGCGGCCAGAAACAACGGCTGGCCATTGCTTCTGCCTTAGCGATGGAGCCTAAAATGTTAATTCTTGACGAACCAACAAGTGGTCAGGACAACATCGAACGGAACCAATTAATGAAACTTTTGGCCGATCTAAATAAGCAAGGCCTTGCTATCTTGCTCATTACACATGATATGGAGCTACTGGCCGCTTATGCCACCCGCGTTATTGTCATGGATCACGGTACAAATGCCTATGATGGCACTCCGGCAACGCTTTTTAAAAACACTGCGCAACTTAAAAAATGGGGTCTTACAGAACCGACCGCCATGAACATATCACAAAATTTAGAGGATCTCGGTATTGTACCGACAACCTCAATAACAGACCTAAGCAATCATCTAATTGACATGATGGGGAGGAGTACCCATGCAAAAAGCAGCGCCGCTTACTAAACTAATCCTTACTGTGTTTGTTACAATCTGGGCCATTATGCTGCAATCTATTCCGGCATTAGCCATTTTAATCGCCGCCCAATTGTTGATTTTAATACTCTCAAAAGTTAGCGCCGGCATTTATAAAGGTGTCGCCAGCCTATTTATTTTTGCCTTCCTGCTTGGTGGCCTGCAATATGTTTTTAGCAACGATATCATTCTTTCCGTCGTGACCGCCCTCAAAATGACAGCCATGACTTTGGTCTTTGCCATTTTATTAGCAACCACCAGAATGCAAGACCTATCAGCCGCATTAGTTACCCAGTGCCGCGTCCCTTATGAATATGCCTTTATGCTTACAGCTGCCCTGCGCTTTATTCCTGACCTCCTGACTGAAAGCAAAGCAATTCAGGAAGCCCAAGCGTGCCGAGGCTTTTCCCCAGGCGGCAACCCAATCACCCGTTTAACCTCCTTCATGGCAATCATTAAACCGCTTGTTTTAAAATCGGTAAGTCGATCAGAAACAATGGCCTTAAGCCTCGAACTGCGCGGTTTTGGCAGCAAAAAAAACCGCACCTTCGGCAGCAATGTTGCGCTTGAAGTCCGTGATTACGCTATGCTGGCCCTCATGACAGCAATTACAATCAGTCTTATCTTAGTACGTTTTTAAGGCGCGATTCTTATCGCGCCTCTTTAATTTAGAAGAACTTCCCATTGCCTCTATCAGAAGGATATTAAGCTATCATGGAAGAATTATTATACATTCACCCCATTCCAAAAGACTGGAGGCATGACCATGAATGAAGGACAACAAACTGGATTAGCAGCCCCCCCTATAAAATGGAGCAGAAAAAAAATTGGCTTGATTATTTTTACTGTGGTCTTCTTTATAGGAGCAAGTCTTTTTCAATTCGCCGCAGGCAAAGTACGGCAAGCGGCGGAACAATCGCTGCTTGTACAAGCCAACGAAGCTATCAATGGCCAGGTCATAGTGGGCAGCATTGACTTGTCCATCCTTGGTTATTTGGAGGCCAAAGAGGTCCAGGTGCTGGATGTGGCCGGCAACCCGCTCGCCAAGATCAATCGGGTACAGATTAGCTATAACTGGAGTGATCTAATCAAAGGACAACTGGGGCCGCAATTGATAAAAGGTGTAACTGTAGAAAAACCAGAATTGTGGCTTGTCTACCAGCAGAACCAATTAAACTGGGATGGCTTGGTCAAGACAAAATCAGAAAAACCATCCGCCTTTGCCGGGTTAGTGGAAATTCAGGACGGTACACTTCATCTAAAAACTGATTTTCTTGATAAAACCGTGGACCAGTTAACCGGCAAACTTGATTTTCGTCAAGAAAATCAGTTCGGACTCTCCGCCACTGGAAAAATAGATCAAACTGCCCTTAAAGCAGACGGTCAATGGGGAACCCAAGATGTTTCGGAAGTCACCTTGTCCGCGGCAGGCATGGAATTAGTCAAGTTGGGACTGACGGCGGCAGACGACCCGATTCAGTTAACCGCCGGCAATCTTGACGAAGCAACTATAAAACTCGGCAAAGATCCGTCAGGCGCAGTGGTGCTGCAAACATTGGCAGGACGCTTTTCCGGTGTCTCTACCACAGGCGCTCTGGTATTGAATCAAGGCAGCGCCCAATTTGAAAAGCAGGGCGATGCTATTCAGTTTATGAATGGCCAGGCTCTGTATCAGGGACAGCCTATTACAGCAGCCGGACGAGTGTTGACAGCACCATCTGGTGCGCAAACGCTGGATTTTGATGTCCAAATGCCAGCCGGCGACCCAGCAGCCCTTCTAACTAGTCTGCCAGCCAGCGGTACTCTGACGGCGCAGGCGAAAGTTACCGGTTCTGTTCTCTCACCAGTGTTATCCGGTAACTTTACCCTTGGCGGTCTTCAATTCGGCAATATAAATGTCAACGGCATTAGCGGCACTTTCTCATACATACAAGAAACGCTGAAGCTGCTCTCGGCCAATGGCACCACACTCGGCGGCTCTGTTTCTGCCAGCGGCAACATTTACCCGGATACGGAACAGTTTCAATTATCTATCTCTGGCAGTGGTCTTGACAGCTCACAACTGACAGAGAAAGATGTCAAAGGCCCCTTATCACTCTCAGGAACGGCAACCGGTGATGCTGCGACTGCTGTAGTCCAGGGCAACTTCTCCATTGATAACGGCAAAGCCTATGGCATATCTTTTCGGACACTGACCGGCAGCTTCATAAAACGAGGCTCGGCAGAGGCAGAAGTAGGCAACCTGGCCATGCATACTGATCTGGGAACTTTTTATCCCGAACAGCTGAACCAGAGTATGATGGAAAAACTTCAGGAACGCCAAGTGCCAATAACGCGCGAGGCAGTGAAAGAAAAAGTTACAGAAAAGGTACTCGAAAAGCTTTTCCGCTAACTATACAATCTTATCCTAAAACGTTTTTAAGGCGCGATTTTCATCGCGCCTTTAGTATCTTTCTCAAACAAGAAAAAACGCAACCGCTTGTGCAGTTACGCTTAATGTAAAAAAATCATTTCGATTGTATTGCTGTTATTATAGCATTGGCCTGTGGAGTATTCTTTTTCTTCTCAGCCTTTTTCTTCTTTTTTTCTTTGTCCTTTGGGCTTTTATCTCCCATATTGAACATCTCCCTTTTTATTCCATGAACTCCGCTCTAAGTATACCACATTTTCCCAAGAAAGGCGCTAATTAAATATAATACAAACGCTTGCCCCACTCAGCGAAATCCGGATTTTGAGTTCTGCATTATGCCTATCTATACTGCGATATCATCCATATTGCCCTAAAGGGATTCGTTTAGCGAATCTAGAATTAATAATCTTACCATATATTTAGAATGGCATAAAACCTAAAAGATTAAAATGCTATTATGCTATATCATATAAGGAGTGAAAATAAACAATGAAAAAAGAATCGAAGAAAAAATTAACAAAATCAGAAAAACGCAGAGGCTTTAATTCTTTAGTTGATGCTGCTGCCCTAATAATGGCCTGTATCTATTTTTTCACCCGGGGAAATTGGGACTATCAATGGGTGATAGATGCGCTCTGGATCGTGGTTTTACTGCTCATGGTGAGACGGAGATTCCGTAAAAAAGACGAGTGAATAGGTTAAATTTTCCCAGTTCATTTAATTAATAAAAGGATTGGTGAATTTATGAGGAAATTCTACTCATCTGCCATATTCACGTTTCTACTTATGGCGATTCTCATTATACCCGTTCTAGCTTCCCCAAAAACCCCCTCTCTTTCGCCTGATATTGCTCAAGATATACTAATTGATGGCAATAAACGATTTGTTTCAGAAAGGTATACTGATTCCCAAACTGGTCAAGCACGACGGATTGAGCTAACCAAAGGGCAAAATCCCTTCGCCGTCATTATAAGTTGCTCTGACTCTCGTGTACCGCCAGAGCTCATCTTCGACCAAGGTTTGGGCGACCTCTTTGTGGTGCGCGTAGCAGGAAATGTCCTTGATGCCATTGAGCTGGGGAGTGTCGAATATGCTGTGGAACATCTTGGGACCAAACTGATCGTTGTATTGGGCCACGAAAAGTGCGGCGCCGTAAAGGCAGCAATCGATGACAGCGCCGAACTCCCCCCCAACGTCAAAGCAATTACAACCAAGATTCAACCTGCTGTTGCTGCTGCCATAACGGCACAATCAACAAATATCCATGAAGCAGCTATTGATGCCAATATAACCAATATGGTCGCTATTTTAAAAGCTGATCCGGTAATCATCCATACTAAAAATGTAAAAATCCTCGGTGCTAAGTATCATCTGACCTCTGGAGAAGTTGAATTTACTAATTAATACCAAAGGCCTCACTCCTATTATGTACTGCCCCTGCCAAATAGACAGCCTGCCGCTCAATCGGCAGGCTGTACGTCGGATGATTTACACAACTAACATCATAGAGGGATATCACCGGCAGCTACGGAAGGTCACAAAAATGAAAACAGCCTATCCGTCAGATGAGGCTTTGCGTAAAATCATTTACCTTGCCACTGTTGACGCAGCAAAGAAATGGACTGTGCCCCTCCGAAATTGGACAGACTGTATTTCGCAGTTATCGATTTACTTTGAAGATAGATTGGATGTACCGTCTCTAATCTATCTTGGCGAAATCCACGCAGGGTCGTAGACACACCTCATTTTAGATGATGTCAAGACTCTTCAAAATATCAAGCGAAATGGCACGGGCTTTAATTCCAGTTGCGCCATCTACAGCTTCGAGATTGGTAGCAAAGTAGTAACGTTGATTGCCTTTTTCAATCACTCCAACAAACCATCCTACGGAATATACTCCCTCAACACTGCCAGAACCGGTTTTACCGGAGAAAACAACCCCATTTTCATCAGATTGGACGATTATTCTCCTGATGATAGCCGTATTTCTTGCAGAAAAGGGCAACTCATCATTATAGAGGCGACGTAACAATTCCACTTGCTCTTTTGCAGAAATTTGTAAAGAAGAACGGAGCCAGAACTGTGTGATTCCACCTGAAATGTCGCGGTTCCCATAAGGTATGGCATCGATAAATTTTTGCATACGCTCTGTGCCGATGCGCGAGGCAAGTTCTTGATAATACCAGACCACTGAACTTTTAATTGCTGAAGACATCGTATGATTTTGGTTCCAAACTGGAAGGAACCGTTGTTGTCCGTCCCACTGCAGCGTCATATTTTCGTCTGGTGCAACTCCGGTCTCCAAGGCTATCAAAGAATTATAAATTTTAAAAGTGGAGCAAGGCGTGAGGCGCTTTTCGCTTCGCTGCTCATTATATACAGAATACCGATCTTGATTTTCATCGTATAAAACAAACGTTCCTTGAAACCCAGTAAAGAAAGGTGCTGCTTGTTCAAGTATCTGAGTTGGTGCTGCCTGTAATGACTGCGTTGTAGATAACAAGATGAGACAAAAAATTAAGAAAACCCGACGTACAAAGTTCAAGCTAATCCCCCCACTAAAAGATACCAAGCACGGATAGGCCACCCAATACTATATAGCTCTAAATATTCATAAACGGATGTTAAAATTCCTGTACTAATTAGTGCAGACAAAAAAAGAAAAAACCATTTACACAAAATATCTTACATTCCTTTACCCTGGCTAGTTCCGTTTTTACCGCAGTCTTTAAGGATTTCTTTCGGCCCCCATATATTCATAGCTCGCTTAAGGTGATTTTTTTGCCGCTTCTTCACATTATTTTCTTTGACCTTGTCAATGCTTCCTGCCTCATTTTAATAGATGCTTGATGCTCTTCTTCACTCCACCCAGGATCTTTTAAAGAAAACCAGAGCTCACAAGGCATTTGTGTGCATTCACCGCAATGGTTAACACTTTTATCTCGCACACATTTATAAGTCGGGCAAATATCAGCACCAATATACTGTGCCCAAAAGACCTTTCCCTCAATCTGTTGGCAACCTGCACATTCCGTTCCATAACTTTTGCAATCGCCGCAAATAACCCCACATACACTTAGCATTTTGTCACTCTCCTTGTAAATATTCATTCACCACGCAAGACAGAAAAGAACATTCCAAAACCACTGATATATAGAAAAATAACAAGGCTATCGATTAATCGTCAGCCTTGTCTTTTTGCTATAAATTACTCATGATTTTTGCGTTAGCATTATCCATCGCTTCATTGAGAGCTTTTGTGATTGGATCTTTATATCCTACACCGCCAAATACCGTTTTATTTTCCGATGTTCCCGCTACTTGGAATGACACTACTTTATCTTGTGCGGTATTGTAAAATTTGTAGCGTAATTTTGCTTTGGTAACTACTTTCGATTGGAAATAGCTCATATGTCTTGTAGTTATTAACTGCGATAATTCCATAGCAATAACATAATCAGCGTTAGTTTCTTTCGCAACAGAAGCTAAAACATCCTTGTCAGGAAGCTCCATGTTTGAGACATCATAACCCGCAGAATTCAAGGCTTTTTGCACATCAACAGGTGGGATTATCTGAAAGTCTTTATTGGAAAACCGTTCAGTATATTTACTATCGATAACTTCTTTTATGTAGTCTTTCCTTTCTTCTGTAGAGTTAATATAAGGAACTATGGCAACGTTGTAGGATGTTTTCTTGATTGACTGAACAACGGCCTCTCCAGCTTCTTGAGCGAATACAGTACCCATTGACATTAAAAACAAGCATAGCATTGTAACAATAGATAACCTTTTCATAATATCACTCCATCCTTTATTTTTGATATATTCTCATTGTGCTTGACTCTAGTTTAAAATTCCATCATATCACAACATTTACCTCCCATATAATTCCACTAATTTTGTAATATTATGTAATAATTTCTTTAAATACAATAAGCCCCATCAGCAACATTGACTGATGGGGCTTATTGTATGACCGACCTAGCAAAGATATAATAAGGTTATATTCTGCTTCACTTTGAAGGAGGTCAATATAATGAAAAAATTAATAAACAAAGCCTTGCAGTCTGCTAAGATGTATACTCTTTGGGACTATGCCTGTTTAAAAATTACTCTTCTTTCTATTGGCATTCTAATCGGAACTTATTTTGCTGATTTCTTCTTAAGCCATACTTTATTGCTCTGGATTACTTTTCTTGTTTCATATTTTTATATTATGTTCAGAACGTTTATTGCTCAATAAACCATTGTCCTTCATTACAAAACAGATAGGTCTCTAGCAATACTATTGATATAACCCTACCGTACCAACCAATACATTTTCGTAACATTTCCCACTAAAGAACTGTGCTCCTTCTGGCAATTCAAATTTATAGGATTTTTGCGGTAATGAATTATCGAATGGTATAACATCAATATATAAATATCCATCCCCAGGAACATAAAATGCAATATCGGAAGTATAATAACTGTTTTTATGTAATCCTTTATGATTCCAATTTGCTGTATCAAACCTTTCCTGACCACTCCAGCTAAACGAAAATGCTATCTCATCCTGAAAAAAAGTAATTCCAGCACTATCCCCGTTGTTAAGGTAAAATCTTAATGTTCCCACATCATCAACAGTAGTTCGTGGTTGCTTAATTATAATGCCACGAAAGACCGCATTTGTAGCAAGGTCTATGTCCAAAGCTATTTTGCTAGGCACTACTGCATAATTAGTTAGCTTCAATCCATTCCACGTTGTAGGAAATGTGTCGGTCGAAGCTTCTTGAGGATTTGTTTTTGCTTTATCGGTAGTTGTAGGCGGGGCAGGTGTTTTATTACCAATAATCTTGACTGAATCTCCATTTGCTATCTCCATAACTCGTTTAATAACCGCGTCATTGGGACTGACTTTAGTCCAGGGGGTTGTTTGTAAACTGTACTCATGTTGTTCTAATAAATTACGATTTATGTCAAAATATGCGTGATTAACACCCCTCCACTCAGATGTGCTTGGCACATATGCAATGGTTTCTATTTCAAAGGCACGGTTTTGATAGTACGGGGCAGAAAAATCGGTTCTTTCTATAAAGAAAATTATATCTCCCTCTGGTGTTTTAGCGACATTGTCTATCTCTAAATAAATATTAGGTGCGTCGGGGTATATTCGCTCCCAATTCTGAAGGGCTGCTAAAGCTGAAATAGAAAAAGCGAACATAAATAGAATTAGCGGTAGTCCTAGTTTCAAAAATCGCTTCATTATAAAATTCTCCTTTTTTTACGTAATGAGTATTATTCTGTCCGCTGGAATATTAATCCTTTCTAAAGAAACAAAGTGTTCTTGGCATATTCCACCCCAACCTTATCTTATTTAGCAGTTAATTTGTTGTCAGCATCCCCGTCTTTGACACCAGACAGGAAAAGGACCTCTCTCGCTAGAAACCAGATAGGAAATCCAAAAGGGAGAGGATATATGCAGGAATGTTTTACTGCGTTTGATTTTGAAACCGCTAATACACAAAACCACAGTGCCTGTCAGTTGGGCGTGGCCGTGGTGGAGAATGGCCGTATTGTGCTAGAAAAGTCCTGGCTGATCAAACCACCCACCAAAGTGTTTAGTTTTTCTTATCTACATGGCATTACATACTCAACGATAAAAGACCAACCGACATTTGGGGAGCTTTGGCTGGAAATCAAGCCATTTTTTGAGCGTCAAATTATTGCTGCTCATAATGCCGAGTTTGATATTGGTGTACTGACAGCAACGCTGGCTTACTATGGGCTGTTCATGCCGGAATTTCATGTAATTGATTCACTGGCAGTGGCGCGAAGCGCCTGGCCTGCACTTATAAATCACAAATTATCAACGGTTGCCGCTCATCTCAATATAGCGCTTACTCACCATGATGCGGCCAGTGACGCTAAAGCCTGTGCAGAAATCATTTTACAGGCAGGGCAACAACATGTGGAGATTAATCGTATTATAAACAAACTAGCACCGAAAGGCCTTGATTTGTTTGGTGGTGAGTATTAATAGTCACCACCTCGCTAAACCCTAAACTTCCTAACAGCGCCTTGCAGTTCCTCGGCCATACGTGCTAGAGCCTGACTAGATGTCGCTATCTCTTCCATTGAAGCTGATTGTTCCTCGGTAGCAGCCGAAACTGTCTGGGTTTGTCCAGCAGCGTCTCTACTGATTCGATCAATGTCCCGAACCGATGCAACAATTTGCTGACTTCCAGAAGCCATCTGCTGAATTGCTGCTGATATTTCTCTGATTTGAGACGAAACATCGCCTACGAGTAAAACAATTTCCTTGAATGCCTTTCCGGCATTGTTTACCACATCAGCTCCAGACTTGACCTCATTAGTACCGCTATTCATTGCAACAACGGCATTGCTAGTTTCCGCCTGTATCTCCGAAATCAAACTAGCAATTTGTTTAGCCGCTTCTTGGGACTGCTCAGCTAACTTGCGCACTTCATCGGCAACAACAGCAAAACCCCTACCTTGTTCACCTGCACGCGCCGCCTCGATAGCTGCATTCAGTGCCAGTAAATTAGTCTGATCTGCAATCCCCGAAATAGTGTCGATAATTTGTCCAATTTCTTTTGAGCGCTCACCTAATTGCGCAACCACCTGCGCCGAGCTAGCAACCGACTTTTCAATACTTTTCATCTGGTCTATGGCTGCGTCTATCGCCTTGTCACCCTGATCTGCCGCATTGCTTGTTTTTTCCGCCATGCCCGATACCGCATTTGCATTCGTAGCTACTTGTTGAATCCCTGCTGACATTTGTTCAACAACCGAAGTAGCACCATCAACGGCATTGGCCTGTTTTGCTGCACCTTCAGCAACTTCACCAATGGTTGCTGCCACTTGTGTGGTGGCTTGGGCCGATTGCTCGGCATTTGCAGTCAATTCTTCCGCCGAGGCAGCTACCTGCTCAGAAGTCTGGGCTATTTGTCTGATAAGCAAATCCAGATTTGAAATCATCGTGTTCATCGAATTTGCTAAAATACCGACCTCATCTTTAGAATCAATATCAATCACAACCGTCAGATTTCCTGTTGACACCATTTCAGCGGCATCTGCAAGTTGCTCGATAGGCTTCGCTATCCTCCGGGCAACATAATAGATTATCATTGCCGAGATGAGAACTTGGATAACGACAAAAATCGCCAAATTCCTTTTAAACTCAATTATCATCGCCTCATAAGGAGCATTGGGAACCCCTACGAAGATCATGCCAATCGCCTTTCCGCTGCCATCCACGATTGGTTCATAAACAGCCTGGTTAACAACACCAACCACCTGGGCTTCTCCAAAGAAAGTCTTATTGTCTTTTAGTACTATATTTGATACATTTTCCTCGGCCTTAGTTCCAATCGCCCTGCTATCGTCCGGCTTACGGACGGTAGTGGCTATACGAACGTCTCCAAGAAAAATAGTAACATTATCTTTCGTCATTTCTTTAATTTCATCAATACTCGTCATATTGTTGATTAAAGTATTTCCTTTAAACAGCTTGCCATCTTTTACTTCCCAAGTCCCAGGTACTTGCTTGTCAAAATACGCCTTTGCAACATTCAAATCGGATCGAAGCTTCTCCTGGGAAGCAGAGACAATCTTATCCCGCATATCGTAAACCGCATAATAACCAATAGCAGAAGTCCCAAAAATAATAATAATTACAAAAATAAATACCAGCTTCCAACTAAGACGATTAAATACAAACATAATGCATGACTCCCTCCATTTTCTCAATGCCGATGTACGTCATTTTAGTCTGGTTATATACCTACAAACGAGCCATTGCTGAATTTAATTTCCCTTGGATTAGCCCTTGTCATAAGCTAACGCTTAGACTTTCTCTTTAGCTCCTTTCTTTTCGAGAGATGAATTTGGGGAAAAACACCCGCAATAAATGACTAATTGTGTCAGATATAGGAATTTAGCCCTAGTTAGAGTTCTACATGGTAGAACATTTTCCTTCCATAAATTTCCGCTTATTTTGTCGCTTTTTGGAGGGACATTGCCTTAAATTCTCTCTGGAACATCAAGAATCCCCATCAACAGCATTGCTGATGGGGATTCTTGTATTGCTCTGGATTATTTTCCTTGTTTCATATTTTTATATTAATAATTTACTTGTCGCTCAAAATAAAAGGACCCCGCTTTCGCGGAGCCCTATGGGCGGACAGGCTGTGGTGGCACCCTGTCGGAATCAATTGTTCTTATTAGCAGCTTTCAGAGCAGTCGTCGTTAAAGCAGAAAAACAGTAAAAGGATGATGATTATAACTATAATCCCACTTCCACCACCATGACCATTACAACCACCGAAACCACCGAAACCCATATGAATACCTCCTCTGCTGTTATGTTTGTTTTCCTTATATATCGTATGATGAATGTCGATTTTGGTTACACGTTAAACTAAAATTCAACACAAAAAATGCTTCCGATTACTCGGAAGCATTGAATTTTCTGGTGACCCACGAAAGAATCGAACCGACACGTTGGATGACGTAGGTAAAGATAAAAAAATTACCCACTTTTAAAAACATGAGTAATCAATACATTATTTCTATCATAGGAACTAATTTATTATGTCTGCTGAAACAGAAAGCTTGATTCCTAACAACCCCATCACTCCACCTGCTACTCTATCAATCCATATCTTTGAGCGAAAATAAGTAGAGCGTGGCCCGTTGGATGACAGCACTAAAGCTACAACACTAAACCACCCAATTTCTATTAGCAAAACACATAATGGAAGTAAAACCATAAACATCACGGATACCGTTTGAGGTAATAGCGCTGTGATAATGCTTCCGTAAAAAACGGCTGTTTTAGGATTGCTCATCTGCGTAAAAAGCGCCATGCCAAAAGAGCGCCAATAATTATTCTGTTCTTCACAATGCATGGTTTCCACACTTATAGATTCGTTTGCTCCACGCCAAATAGTTATTCCGAGATAAACCAGGTATATTCCTCCAATAATTTTCAAGCCCATATAAAGCCATGGAAGATTTGCAAAAATAGTCTTCAATCCCAAAAGCACTAATAATGTGAATATAAACGATCCAACACTTATCCCAATTGCGGCTGCAATACCATTACGACGCGATTCAGAAATTGAAGTTCGTGCCACAAATAAGAAGCTGGGTCCTGGACTAATTGCTCCAATCAAAACAGTTAATAAAATACCCATTAATAAGAATATATTCTCCAATTAGATTAGCCTCCTTCTTAAATGCTAGTATCGTATTTCGCCATGATAATTTATATTCCTCTAACTTTTCCAAACAATGGCTATCCCCACACCACCGCCAGTTCATCCTTCTGCCTGCCAATTCCGCGCCTTGTGGTCGCTGGCAGTAACTGTTTTATCCACAAAACATCCCCCGCAATATTTTCGGCTTGTCTATCTCGCTTCCAACAGGTACTATATTGCTATAGTAGTTAAAGGAAGGTGCTTAAATGGATAACAAAGAATTGTTGCAAGCCATGCGTGCCATTATGCAAGAAGAAATAAGACCAATTACTAAACGTTTAGATAATATAGAATCTGATATGTCCGACTTGAAAACCACTGTCAGCACCCTCGAAGGACAAACCAAAGAAAATACCGAAATGATTAAGGCTATCCAGGACAACACCGAAGTAACGCCAAGATTGACGGTTTAATCGTTACCACGGTCAGCAAGGAAGCTGTTGCCAACCTTGACGCTAAGTTTGATGTTCTCAATAATCGCCTTTTCCAACAGGAAGCAGCTATTCACTAATTAAAAGCAGTAAGTAATTAATCGCCCGGCAATTATGCCGGGCTTTCTTATCTAATGAACTTTTTAGCCCCCGCTTCCTAAACAACCTCAAACAAGTCTTTATTAAGATCAATACAACGTGGGTGAAAAAATAAAAAAATTACCCACGTTAGTTTTAAAAACATGAGTAATCATTACGTATATATTTTTGGATATTTCCTAGAAAACAAAAAATGTATCAAAAGCCGTTAAGCCCTTGATACATCTATATTTTTAAGTGGTGACCCACCTGGGACTCGAACCCAGAACCTACTGATTAAGAGGTGTTATAACCACTTTAGTTTACATTTTATTATGTTTAGAAACATAGTATTTTAATGGGTTCACGGTTTATTTTTTTGTAGAACGTTTTCTGTTTTTATAGTGCTTTTTTAAAAATAAACACTAAATAAACACCATGAGATAATCGAATTTTTAACATTAATATCGCCAGAAACTATTAATGAATTGAGTGACTAGCAGGTGATGTCTGCTAGTCACTCGCATTTACTCGATTATATAGTTTATCTTTAAATTTCTGAAGTAACTATAAGGCAAGTGCTGATCATATTGAAGTCTGCCTACAACTACGCCAGGATGGATTCCTATTTGCTCTGCAAAAAATTCAATATTACTTTGGTTAAAGTTCGCACTGCTTACAAATTTATTATATTCTTCTCTAGGAATCAGATAGTTACCAGAGAATAAATCCGCTTCTACTTCCAGCTCATTATCAATTGGACCATAATCAGACGGATTACCACTAATGAAGGTTGCTTTAAGCTTTTGTTGTAGTACATGCTTAATTTCATGGAATAAGGAAAACCAAAAAGTATCTGCGCTTAATCTTCGGTTATTAAGTGCAAGCAGCACTTTTTCTTTAGTAATCCATTTTACTGCCCCATTTACACCGGAATTGGGAAGGTGAGGCAATAAAACAAAAGCAACACCGCATTCCTTAAAGATTTCATATAAGCGCGGATAAAAAACAGATGGCTCTTGCAAGGTCATGCTTCTTATTTCAGGAAGAAAGCTTTCTAATAACTGTTTATTATAAGGCTTACAATCAATTCGCTCGGCAAGATTTAAAGCGGTCTGCACCCAAGCATTCGAATTCATAATATTTTTTTCGGTAACACTTGTAACCACCGTTCTGCAAGCAACCAAAAAGTCTTTTTGCTTTAATACTTGTAAAGATGAAACTTTAAAAAATTTCCGCAGCTCTTTAATTCTTTCTTCAGGTTTTTTTGTATCTGCAACTAATTGCAACTTGCTGAAATAACGATAATCAATTTGTTTTAAATACTCCTTTTCTTCATCAAGTTCTTTACGTTGCTTGATGGCTAAAACTTTTTCATTATATGCAAGCTGAAGTTTTAACCATACCTCAACCGTAGTACCTAACATTTGTGCTAATTTTTGGGCAATATCATCTGATAAAGATATTTCGCCATTCAGCAATTTACTCAATGTTTTATCGGTCGTATTTAATCTTTTGGCAAATTCACTTTGAGTTATCCCCATATCTGTTATGATATCTAAAATATAGTATCCAGGATGAAATGCTAATAACTCTTGATATTCAACTTTACTCATAGTGATTTGTCACCTCCTCTAACTGAACAATGACTATATTTATGGCATTTTTGCCGTAAACTTCATCGTTGGAACATGCGTTTCCATCGTTGTCGATTGGAATCATAATTAATCGCCAGCCAGAAGTTCTTCCGCCAATATCAATCGCATATTCACCCATTCTGGAGCCTTTTAAGTGATGAAAATGAAAAGGAGGATAATTAATGATATCTGTGATATTACTGGCATTTTCAATAAAATTTATAGCAGCATGTAGTTTTTCTGGTATAGTGCCACTGCATTTTTTTTTAGCTTCTTTGAGGCTAGTGCATACGTTTTTAACCTTGCTATTCGTATATCTAATTTGCATCAGCAAAAAAATCCTTTCGTGAGGTAATTTAAGTATAACACTTAGACTCTCTCACTACAATAATTATTTTTACCTAAACGGTAAAAAATATTACAAAAATATATTTGTAGCTCAGTGAGAATAATTATAAACCCCAGCAAAACTACGCATTCTAACACTTTATGTATACTTAGCCTTTTGAGTTGTCTAATTCATACGATACAGGCTCTTCGGCAACAATTTCCAATCCTTCTTGTACAGATTGGTGATGATACGTCTTTTTTAAACGATTGTATAATACAGTTCCGACTGTTCCCATAATTTGTTTCATCATATCTGGATCGGAGAACATGCGTACAAAGAATTCTTCGTTTTGTTCATAACGGGTAGCAGCCATTTCGGGGAAGTCTTTTTCAAACAGGAGCATAAATGTCTTAAAATCATTATTTTTAGCATAACTGCGCCATTTTTCTTCTGAGGCATAATCATTTTCAAGTTGCAATAGGACTTTGTCCATTTCCGAAAAGTTGGTGCCATATTTTTCATTGATTTTATCAATAATAATAGTCAGAGGGTCTTTAGTCTTTTCACGTCGTCCAGATTCACCTGTAATGGGGCGGAACCCCTCTGATGTGCTCTCTAGATCAATGTTTCCCTCAAAATCCTTTTCCAAGCGGTAGTATTCCAGCAACACCTTGTCATCTACATATATCTTATCTGAACCGCCCTTTGGCAGCATGGTATATAAAAATTTACAATACACACTGAATTTATGAATATCTTTATCAAACAGTCTGCAAACCTGTGTGATAAAGGCATAAATGCGATTAAAACGGGCAAGTGTGGATTTGAATAAATCCTGTCTGTCAGTTTCCAACGCATTGAAGCGGTCTAAGGCTGGCTTTATCGTTCCCTGTAGTTTCCCAAGGTCTCCGGCAGTCTGTTCCTTACCGGAGTAGA
>JAQWAQ010000147.1 GCA_028707635.1 Negativicutes bacterium | reverse complement strand
TATGCTGTTGCCTTCATGTCCAGCACCCGGCTATAATTATTCGGCGCTCCGATTACTGGGTCATTCTGCTGGGTAGTACTAGGGGTTACGCTACTTCCTCCATTCACAAATTGGGAAAGCACATTCAGTTGTGCCTGGTATGGTGCTAACTGTTCACTTACCCTTTGTTCAACTTGTTTACGTAAAACAGTTTGCATCACTTGCTTAGCATCAGCATTAGCCATAACAGAATTTAAATTGCTCTTTTCAATCCGTTCCTGTGCGATAGTCGTAAGTGCATTCACGACAACACTTGTATCCCCATTTTCCAAACCTTGTTTGATTTTTATTAATTCTTGTATACGCGAGGCGCTAACGCCTTGTTCAGCAGCTTGTGCGAGCTTGTCCTCTATAACAGCAGCATGAGCTTGCGGAACAACTGGAGAAAACACACTCGCAACCACTGCTACTAGCATGGTTGCTACTAGTTTCTTCAATACATCACCCTCCTTCTGCTATCTCATTACATATTCTATCATAAGTTTACATAATAATAAACGGTAATAATTAACTCGCAAAAACAGCCCACCGCTTACTAAAATAAGCAGTGGGCTGTTAAACATTAATAACTATTTTGCTAATTGAAATAACGTTTCAGTCAAAACCTGAATACCTGTTTCTATATCATTTGGCGTTGCATACTCATCTGCACAGTGGCTAATATCATTATATGACGGTATGAAAATCATGCCGGTTGGTGCTAAAAAAGCCATATTCATGGCGTCGTGTCCAGCACCACTGTTCATCTGAACATAAGACAGGCCCTTTGAGTCACAAACATTTTCGATGATTTTCGCTACTTCCTTATCCATTTCAACTGGCTTTTCTGATGACAACATTTCAATTGACATCGACGTATCCTGCCCCTCTGCAACTGTGCTCACTGCATCTTTTATTTCTTGAAGACACTCAATGATACTACTATGATTCACGCCCCGTATATCAACCCACATTTCCACTTGCCCCGGAATTACATTAATTGCACCAGGATGAACCTTAAGAGCCCCCACTGTCGCCACCGTCCCATAGTACGACTGTTCTAGAGCAATCTCTTGGATAGCTAATACAATCATTGATGCACTGACCAGCGCATCTCTTCTTATATTCATCGGTGTAGTGCCCGAATAATTGGCCAAGCCATCTACAGTAATTTTTAATCGAGTTGGTGCAGCCACAACATCAACAATCCCAATGGCAGCCGGTTTGCTCACTAGAGTATTTCCTTGTTCAATATGTAGCTCAACAAAAGCCTTGATCGCATCTTTAGATCTCGCAGCCTTATCAATGTTATTAATGTCCAAGCCCCGTGAACTCATAACCTCTACAAAAGAAATGTCATTCTTGTCCTTTGCTTTCCGCCATGAATTAATATTAGACCGACCAATCATCGCTTTGCTTCCCATTGTTGCAAACATAAACCTGCTGGATTCTTCTGCTGCAAAAACAATCAACTCTAGAGGCTGGGTAACCTTTCTCTCCTTGAGGCGTAAAATAGCTGCAAGACCTCCTACAACGCCTATCACGCCATCATACTTGCTGCCTCCTGGCACCGTGTCCAGATGTGACCCTGTCACAACGGCAGGAGCTTTGTTATCCCCAACTTCCAATCGTCCAATAATATTGCCAATCTCATCAGTCCGCACTTTCAACCCAACCTGTTTCATGAGTTCAATAATATAGTTTCGCGCCTTATCATCAGCTTCACTAAACGCCTCACGATAAATGCCACAGTCCCTTTTCCCAAATTGTGCTATCTCATCGATTACCTTAGTAACCCATTCCTGTGTCATTGAGCCCCCTCCTTCCAAATTGAACATACTACAAAAATCTATTTCTCTACACCCGGTAATATTGCCCTTTTTCCACAAAATCACTCGCCACTTTTATTAAATAACTTGAATATCTAATTAAACAATTTACCTTTAAATTCCTGCATAAGAGGGAAAAAGCGCCTCATGGCGCTTAAATCAACGTGCAAAAGAAAGCATCATGAGAAGTAAAATAATTGCCGCTGCCCCTCCGCCAATGACAAGCGCAGTTCGGTTTACTTTGGCCATATCTTGCTTGTGATAAGCTCGCTTCCCTGTTCCTTTAGCCATAATGATCCTCCTACGATTATTTTTAATTTATTATTTTTTAAATTTTCCAAAAAATATTAAAATAATTATACACTATTAATACTTCATTGGTCTAACAGAACTTTTCCCATAGCGCTCAATAAGATATTCTAAAATATTGTCACGAGCTGTAAAAATTTTATCACCATCTATTAGTACAGGAACGAGATACTGTCTTGTAAGCCTATAAACATCATGCCTTTCTGTCTTTACAAGGCTTACGTTCACACATAGATAAGAAAGCTGAAATTCGGCTAGCTTTTCGCGTACTACCCGGCACTCCATACAAAACTCATTATTATATAGCACTAAGTCTGTGGGCATAACTTCAAACTCCTCTCTGGTAACTCTCTATCTATATTCTAACAAAAAAAATCTCTCACGCCATCCGTGAGAGATTTTTTTCTAACAATTATGAATCATATTTTTCTTGTATTTTGAATAAGCACTTTTTAATTCACCGATTTTATCAGACATTTCAATTTGCAATTGTGATACTGCTTCATAGTCTCCGACTATTACAGCCTCTTCGATGCGAGTAAACAAGCTCTTATTAGCAAATGTATCTTTAGCTAAATACATACGCAACGATTGAATCTTCTCCCAAATATATAAATCATAATCAGCTACAGTGTTGGCATCATGCAAACACTGGCACTCTTTTACAATCGACATATTTTCCGGAATTATTCGTTTCAGCAATTCAGTTTTCCAACGAGTAAGAGCCCCAGCAATAAAAGCACTCATCAACTCTGGACGAAAGATGTTTCCTGCTGCAAGAACTTCAACTTTTTCAGGGTATTTTTTAATATTCTCCATATTTTCCCATACCGTTGACGGCGGTTTAGAAAATAAGCGATCACGCTCTTCTGCAGTATAATCTTCGAAAACATCATGCTCACTACGATAGGACCGATCTGTCTCCAGGTAAAATCCCGGAGCTCCAGCTTCCTTAGATAACTCAGCTAACAATTCTTCATTTGACTTACCAGAACAGAGTGATGCCTTTATCCCGTCGAGCATTGATAGGTATATTGTTGATAAAGCAATATAGGTATTTGTATATGGATTAGGCGAGCGTAGTTCAAATCGAGTAGCCATAGGATTCGCCATGTCCCGAATTAATCCAGCCAATATTGTACGGTTACGCGAGGGGACTTCTGGGGTATGACCAAGTGAGGTTACAATACAAATCGGTGCTTCAAAACCGGGCTTCAGACGATTGAGAGAGTCATTTGTAGAAGATATAAATGGATTGATTGCCTCATAATTTTTTAACAGCCCCATAATAGAGCCATAACCAATACTGCTTAAAAAGTCTTTTTTCATATCAGTAGGTGCAAACAAGTTGACCATTTTCCCTGATTTCATTTTTGCCGCTAAACCAAAATGAGTATGTTCGCCACTTCCGGCGACACCAATGATTGGCTTGGCTTTAAACGTAACCTCAAGGCCATTCTCTCTAAATATTTCTCTTATAATAATTCTGGCTTGCAATTCATTATCCGCTACTTGGAGTGGTGTTGAAAAACGCCAGTCAATTTCCAACTGTTCCATAACATGAGTCAAATGACCAGTTTCATCAATTTGCGCCTTAACCCCGCCAACTTCTTTATGCCCCATTTCTGGTTCCAATCCATATTTCTCAAGCATTATAATTGATTGTTCCATTGCTGTACGAACTTCACCACGAGTTCGTTGCCAATATTGCTCTTGCATTACCTGTGACGCGGATAAATCAGCTACCTCTGCATGATTAGCAGGTGTCTTAACCCAAAATTCTAACTCAGTCGCAGCTGTAAAGACAATATCGTCAATATCATCAACATTGACATGCTCCAAGCCGGGAATCTGGGGATATTGTTTAAATAGCGAAAAAAGCTCAGCTTTAATATAGTCTATACTCTGGGCCAAAATTGATCGTGAATCAACCCTCAAGCCATTATGAACTAAGAAGGCCGGAATACGTAGCGTACCAACAGGTTTACCTGTCTCGTCGTCAATATGTTCAACATTATAATCGATAACCCAATTTACACTTGCATCAGCAATCATATCTAACTTAGCATTATTTAAAGTAGCAATCCCTGTTAAAACAACTGAAGAACCATCGGTTTGAACTGCACTGCCCGTAAAAAAGTCATCCATATCCTTCAGAAAAAGACTCATTGGAATTTTCTCGTCTGTATCGTTGCCAGCAAGATCAATACCAACCAACGAAACAAATTTAATTTCAGGGTGGCTTTTAAGCAAATTAATTAAATCTTCCTTACCATATTTACCAGTCGGGATATAATAAATTAAATCTTTAGCCATGTCCTTCACCTCTTATTATATTTTATCCTAAAAAACCATAAACAACCGGGTGTAAGAGAAAACGACAAGACTCTCCCGTCTTATAAACAGGAGAGTCTTCATTGACTCAAATATTTGATTATGTATTAATTATAATGGCAACGACTTCTTTTGTCTAGCGAAATCACAAAAAAATAAAAATTTTATAAATGGCTCCGAGAAACTAAAATCGAAAACACCCTTTCACAAGCAAGTACGTTTCTGTTATGATAGTACTATATAAACACTAAATATAAAGGAGTAATGAAAATGCTAGGAATGACAAAACATGAAATTCAAACTGCTGTTGATAATTGGTACAAAGAGAACCCCGATAAAATAACCTCGTTTATGCAAGGTTTTAATACCGGAACCAATGATGACGACGACGTACTTAATCTCGTCTCGCGCGTTATGGCATCAGTAGGCTCGACTATAGCGATGCACGCCATATCAGATGTATTCGAACAAAACAATCAGCTTTTAACGCAGCAGATTAATGCACTTATCGATGAGAAAGTCAATAATGCCATAAAGTGAGACTTAATTCACATGGAGTTTTAACTCCACCGAATCCTAGCCGAACCGTAATTCAGGGATTTAGCCGCTTGGTCATCGAATAAAAAGCACTCACATTAGTGAGTGCTTTTTGTTAACCGGCAACTATCTATCTTCCCAGGCCGTTTCACCGAACGCTATGCCATCCATAGCACGTTCGGAACTAGGGCCATCCGGGCCCGTCGCAACCAAGTACTTTCGACGTATATGGGGTTAAGCAGTGAACCGGAAGTTTTACTTCCGTGTGAATCGCTTATGCACAGCGAAACTACTGTGAGAACAGGTGGAACCTCTCCGCACC
>JAQWAQ010000146.1 GCA_028707635.1 Negativicutes bacterium | reverse complement strand
CGCTTTCAGTATATTGGGGAGGAATAAATGTATGAAAGGTATTGAAAAACTACAAAAGCTGATTGATCAAAGCCAAAGGGTTGTCTTTTTCGGTGGCGCGGGGGTATCGACTGAAAGTGGTATACCGGATTTTCGAAGCGTGGATGGGTTATATAATCAGCAGTTTAACTATCCGGCTGAAACCATTTTAAGCCATAGCTTTTTTATGAGGCACACTGAGGATTTTTATAGGTTTTATCAGACCAAAATGATGTACAGCAATATAGAGCCCAATGCGGCGCACAAAAAGCTTGCCGAATTAGAAGCAGCCGGCAAGCTCGCGGCCGTCATCACTCAGAATATTGACGGGCTCCACCAGCTGGCCGGCAGCAAAAATGTATTGGAATTGCACGGCTCAATGTTGCGCAATCGATGTATGTCCTGCGGTAAGGCATATGGAATAAACGCCATGCGCGGCCCCGGCGTACCCCACTGTGATTGCAGCGGTGTGATAAAGCCGGATGTCGTGCTATATGAAGAGGCACTGGACACCGATACCGTCGAGCGGGCAGTGTCTGAGCTGCAGTCGGCTGATCTGGTCATTGTGGGCGGAACGAGTCTGGCGGTCTATCCGGCGGCGGGCCTGCTCAACTATGTTCGCGGTAAAATCGTGCTGATTAACCGCGACGCTACCCGATTGGATGACGCCGCCGAGCTGGTGCTCTGCGCGCCTATCGGTGAGGTGTTTTCTCAAATACAAGTTGGTACTTCGCCGAGATAGGGCAGGAGGATCTGGTAGCGTTCAATTAGCGTGTCGAGGCGCATGGCGGCGTTAGCCGCGCTGGGAGAGGGTAGCACAATGGCGGGTTTACCGGTGCTGTGTTCACACAGGCGGTGATAAAACCTTCCGGCTGTTTGGCCTGTGGTAAATATCGCCTGTATATCGGCTATTGCGAGTATTTGGGCAATATTGTTGGGCACAGCGTCTCTGATACTGGCATCACTGGCACCCTCTATGGTGCAGCTTTGCAGCACATCCCAAAGGGCGATGCCGTGTGAAAGGCAAAGGCTTCGACGGGCATTGTTATCGCCTACTGGGGGACGCCCTAGCAATGCACACAGAATTTGCCAGAAACGGTTTTGTGGGTGCGCGTAGTAAAAAGCTCGTTGCCTTGACATTGGAGAAGGCATTGTGCCAAGAATTAAAATTCTGGAATGCTCATCATAGATGGGTGATAAGGGGTGTTCAACGGTTTGTCTCATCAGCAGTCACCTCTTTTAAAACATTACTGCTCAGTAATTTTACATGACGTTATCATAACACATTGGGTTGCTGCCCCTCAGATATAGGCCACAGGCACGTAATAGCCAATCTGTAAGTTAATAGACCACAGACAAAAACCTCGGCGCATATCAACCGAGGGGAAAATATTGTAAAATCTAAAGGGTTCTTCCGCTGTTTTTGTGTGAAAATTTTGGCTTAAATGCTAAAAAGGTTAAACTGAATAAAAACTGTATTACAACACCCAAAACAACTCGGTATGTAATTTTGTAGAAAACAAGTGAGCATGACAGTTCTTATTGTAGTTAGGCTATGAAATATTTGATCGGTTATTCTTGTTGCACAAAACAAAGCTTAATATTCACGAAACAACCTATCAACCCAACTTTTTTAGTATGGATATAGTTATTGGAAGTTTGATATGATAATTTTGCATCCAAGAATAAAGGGGAGTGTAGCAAAGTGATCATCTGCTATGAGATTGTATGTTCAGAGAAACACATTGAAGACTTAGGATCGTTCAGCGTATTTGGCCTGAGAGCATATGAGGAGGGGAAGCCGTGCAGTGACTCGGTCTGCTGCATTGAAGATATCTCCTCAGACAGGAAGTTTGTCGAGACCCTCTGTGATCGACTCAGGCGCCATGATGTACATCCCGACCATTTGAAAGATATCGTGGTAGACGCAATTAGTTAATTACCGTTGGGAAAATTAAGCGGACCAGATCGACGCGGTTGTTGATCTGGAGCTTGCTATAAATATTTGAAAGATTTTTCTTTACGGTGCCTTCTGAGATGCCGCAATCGGCCGAGATGCCCTTGATGGAATTTCCGTTGACAATATGGCAGGCGATTTCAAATTCTCGTTTGGTAAGTCGGTTAGCCAAACTCTGTATGGATGGTTGCGGCCCGGTGTCAGGTATGATGAACAGAAATATTTGGTTGGAGTTTAGTGTTGGAATAGCAGCAATCAGGCAATTCAGGTTGCCTAGGCGGCGTGAAGCAGTAAGGATACTCTGTTTAGCGCAACAAACTGGAATGATCTTGATTCGCAGTAGTTCAAAATCCTCATGCGAATAAACCAGACGGTTAAAACAAGTATTAGCGTTTATGATTCTCTTGTATTTACAGTTTTCCGTTTCGATAACAGCCACACCGATATTTCCTGCCTCGCAGATTTGTCGAGGGCTTGTGTCGATCGATTTCATCATCTGATAATAGTCACGCTCTTGCAATTTATGAAGCCCAATGAGCATATACCGTTCAAAGTGGTTTAACGGAATCAGCGTGATCAACAGATGACAAGTCGTTTTATCATGCTCATATACATCCATATAGTAATGAACTTTGTTGAGCTCCATAGAGCGCTTTATAAGTCTGTCGGTACAGAGGTTTTGCATGTAAGAAAATAGCGTATCAATGTTATCGCCGATAGTTATTCCCAACAGCTGCGAAAGAGCAGGACTGATGCTTGCTATCTTATAGTTGCTTTCGTTACAGTTGATTAGAAGCGAATCGTGAAATGAACCATGGAACTTGTTTAGCGACATGTTAGCAAGGTTATTCACGCTATAGGTACGATTGGCCTCATCTACGTCCCAGATAGGAGACAGCGAAACTGTAAGCTTTGGTTTATTATAAGCAAGAGAATAGCACCAGAAACTGCCCTGAATTTCGCGTAGGTCTCGGATGGCCTCATTGCCATCTTTAATATAAGAAAAGGCCTGATATATCCAGGCGGCGGTTTTTTGAGCAACTACTTTTTCAAGGGGCATTCCCAGAGAATGGGGGCTGATGCCTACCACGCGACAGAATGCTTCTGTTACACTGTTTAATATTAAACAGGACCCTTGCTCATTTGCAGTGAGTATGCATTCATATACAGGAGAAGCGTTCTTCAAAATAGTCTTCCTTTCATAAATATTCTTCTTGTATCAATGATTTACCAATAATTATAACATTTTATACCTGTGTATTATATTGCGTTGTTCCACAAATTTTGTAGAAAAAGTTGTTTTATACGTTCAAAAACCACTATTGTTTTGTCGAAAAAGGATGAAAAATGTCGGAGCTTTTACGTCAAATGGTAGGTGAAATAAGGCGGCAAAGGTTATCCTTTGCCGCCTTATAAAAATTAAACGCCAGGCTTTAAGCATTGAATTGATTGGCATCTTCTTCACAGGTTCTCATGGCTAGAATTGTTTGTGAAATCAGTTCGTCGAGCTCCCAACCAAGCAGCTCAGCCCCTTTTTGGATTACATCGCGGGAACATCCTGCTGCAAACGCTGGAGTTTTAAATTTCTTTTTGACCGATTTAAGCTCCATATCCTGAACACTTTTAGAAGGGCGCATCAGCGCGACAGCACCTATCAAGCCGGTGAGCTCATCGGTGGCGTAAAGTACCTTTTCCATCTCACTGACCGGTTCAATATCAACAGCGTGCGGCCAACCATGGCTTGAGGTAGCGCGTATAATAATGTCATCAATGCCGGCTTCCTTCATCAGCTGTTGCTGCTTTATGCAATGTGATTCGGGAAATTGTTCAAAATCAAGGTCATGTAACAAACCGACCACAGCCCAGAGATCTGCCTCGTCGGCATGCCCCAGCTGAATGGCAAAATAACGCATAACGCCTTCGAGCGTTACGGCGTGCTTAAGGTGAAAGGGCTCCTTGTTGTATTGCGTCAAAAGATTCCAAGCTTGTTCGCGTGTCATAAAAAATCAGGCTCCTTTATTTTGACAATAAATTTATTTTAGCCTTAGGGTAGCATAAAGTCAAACTAATTTGTTGACAAACATGCCCCAAATGCGCATACTAAAAACACTTCAAGACATTATTGCAGTGTAGAAACGAGGTAGAGCATGATCAAAATTGCTGAAAATGTGATTGATCTAATCGGCAGGACACCAATGCTTCAGCTGTCGACTTTACAAAAAAATCATGATGTAAATGCGCAGATAGTGGCTAAACTTGAAAGCTTTAACCCCGGCGGAAGCGCCAAAGATCGTATTGGTCTTGCTATGATTACAGATGCTGAGCGCAAGGGGCTACTTCAGCCCGGCTCTACCATTATTGAGCCGACAAGCGGAAACACCGGCATAGGACTAGCCATGGTGGCGGCGGTCAAGGGGTACAAGGTCGTTTTAACTATGCCTGATACTATGAGTATAGAAAGACGACGGCTTTTGGCGGCCTATGGCGCTGAGATTATTTTAACAGAAGGCATCAAGGGAATGGCTGGAGCGGTCGAAAAGGCAAAGGTGCTTGCAGAACAGTTGCCCAACAGCTTCATTCCAAGCCAGTTTGAGAATCCATCAAATGCGCAGGCGCATTACGAAACGACCGGTCCCGAAATTTGGGCGGATACTGATGGCAAGGTAGCCGTTTTTATCGCGACTTTCGGCACGGGTGGAACTCTGAGCGGCGTGGGACGCTATCTCAAAAAACAAAATCCGGATATACGAATCATTGGGGTAGAGCCTGCGGCATCACCTCTGCTGAGCAAGGGTTATGCCGGGGCACATCAGATTCAAGGTATCGGGGCCAACTTTATCCCTGAAGTTCTTGATCGCGATGTCTATGACGAGGTGATTTCAGTCACTGACGCAGAAGCGTTTTCCGCCGCGAAGTCGGTAGCACGTACAGAGGGGCTACTGGTGGGCATTTCAAGTGGCGCAGCGTTAGCGGCGGCACTCGCAGTTGCGCAACGCTCTGAGTACATGGGTAAAATGATAGCGGTGGTCTTGCCAGATACTGGCGAGCGTTACCTTTCTACCGAAGTGTTCCAATAAACCTTTATCCGGGTCAACGTTCTTACTTCAGCTTACCGGGAAAGGCGCTTTGACCCGCACAGTTTTTTACGCGCAGTTTCGCAAACTTAATTTTTTGTTTTCTCGCCCATGAGTAGGCGGTCCAGCGCACTTTGTGCGTCTCAACGCTTGCGATAGACGGTTTTGCTAATTTCGGTGGGTGGCTTGGATGCTGCTGCAGCTCGACACGACCTTGTTACCTCCTCCTGTAACTATATTTTATTGAATTGACTTTTCGAGGCGCTGAGTTTTATCTTGTTTTTATAAATTTTTGATATTTTGGCATGTTAACACCTG
>JAQWAQ010000033.1 GCA_028707635.1 Negativicutes bacterium | reverse complement strand
CCTACGGCGGCGTTAGCTTGTTTGTTGTCGTATTTGCAGTCTATCCGTTTGCAGTAGCACTCTATAAGGAAGCGGATATTCCTAAGCGCTTGCTGCCCGGAACCATTGCACTTGGTGCTTTCACCTTCACAATGGACTGCGTTCCTGGCACCCCGCAAATTCAAAATTTGATTCCGACTAGTTTCTTTGGAACTAGCATCTATGCAGCTCCGATTAGCGGTATGCTTGGCGGAACATTGATCTTCATCTTAGGGATGATGTGGTTAACTCGTCGTCGTAAAGCAGCTTTAGCTGCTGGCGAAGGCTATGGGGTGCATACCCTTAATGAGCCGACAGAGGTTGATGAGTCAGCTTTGAAACTCCCGGACTGGAAAATATCTGTATTGCCGCTCCTGACTGTGTTGGTAGTTAACTTTATCTTAAATAGTGTATTTACTTGGGATTCTGAACTGCTGAAACCGTTCCAGGCAATGAAACTGCCGCTGACCGCTGCTGCTGTTAAAAATGTTGTTGGCATTTGGTCGCTTATTGTGGCGCTGGTCTGCGGTATTTTAGTCGCAATTGCTTTTGGTGTCAGACGGTTACCACAAGGCGGTTTGCAAAGATCATTAAACGCTGGTGCGATTGGTTCTTTGCTTGCCATTATGAACACTGCTTCTGAAGTTGGCTATGGTAATGTTATTGCTTCGTTACCAGGGTTTAAATCAATTGCCAGTGCACTTCTTGGCATTAAAATTGGCGCTTCGCCGTTGCCATCCGAGGCCGTTACTGTTAACGTGTTAGCCGGTATCACCGGTTCTGCATCAGGCGGTATGTCAATCGCGCTTGACTTAATGGCGAAAGATTGGATGGCCTGGGCCAATTCCATTGGGATGTCGCCTGATATTCTGCACAGAGTTGCCTCAATGGCATCAGGCGGTATGGATACTCTGCCACATAACGGTGCTGTTATCACGTTGCTAGCCGTATGCGGTTTAACCCACAGGCAATCTTATGGTGATATTTTTGCCATGACTGTTATTAAAACTTTGATGGTATTTGTTATCATCTTCTTCCATACTGTGACCGGTTTGCATTAAAACCAGAGAGCAGTAGGCATGGACTGCGATTGAAGGAGGGGTAGATCATGAAAGTAATTAGCAAGGAAGAAGCCGTTAAGCTGATCAAAGATGGTTCCTTTATTGGTATGTCTGGTTTTGTTGGCAATAATCATCCGGAAACAATCAGTGCGACGTGTGAAGAACAGTTCTTGGCCAGCGGACACCCTTGTGATTTGACGATTCAGTTTAGTGCCGGGATTGGCGACAGTAAAGAGCGTGGTTCTAATCACTTTGGGAATGCCGGAATGGTGAAACGAATTATTGGCGGACATTATGGTTTAGCACCGCGTCTTGGTAAATTGATTCATGAAAACCTTGTAGAAGGCTATAACTTGCCGCAGGGTACTGTAGCGCATATGTATCGTGCAGCAGCAGGCGGCAAACCGGGTGTTTTGACTAAAGTCGGGTTAGGGACCTTTGTCGATCCGCGAGTTGAAGGTGGTAAGCTGAACGCCAAGACCACGGAAGACATTGTCAAAGTTATGGAAATCGATGGCGAGGAATACTTGTTCTACAAAGCATTCCCGCTTGATGTGGCAATCATTCGTGCCAGTACTGCTGATGAAAGAGGCAATCTAAATATGGGCCGGGAAGCCGTTTACTGCGAGGCGATTTCGATTGCCGGTGCAGCGAAAGCCAAGGGCGGTATTGTCATCGCTGAAGTAGAGCACATTGCAGCCGCGGGGGCTCTTGATCCCCGATCAATAAAAGTGCCGGGGCTATTGGTTGACTATGTGGTGATTGGTGATAAAGACAAGTACAATCAGACTTTCGGCGAGTATTACAATCCGGCGTATACCAGTGAAGTTAGGATTCCGTTAAGTGCCATTACGCCATTGGCGTTGGACGAACGGAAGATTATAGCTCGACGCGCTGCCATGGAGCTTATGCCAAATTGCAAAGCTAACCTGGGCATCGGCGTGCCGGAAGGGGTTGCAGCCGTCGCTGCTGAAGAGGGTATCGGCGACTGCATGACCCTTACGGTTGAAGCGGGCGGTTTTGGTGGGGTCCCAGCAGGCGGTCTTAGCTTTGGGGCTACAATTAATGCCGAGGCCATGATTGACCATACGTATATGTTCGACTTTTATGATGGCGGGAATGTTGATATTACCTGTTTGGGCATTGCCCAGGCTGATAGTGAAGGCAACCTCAATGTTAGCAAGTTCGGCCCTAAAGTGGTCGGCTGCGGCGGATTCATTAATATCTCCCAAAATGCCAAGAAAGTCGTATTTTGCGGCACCTTAACGGCCGGTGGGTTAAAGACAGCTGTTCGCGACGGCAAGCTCATCATTGAAAAAGAGGGCAAAGCTAAAAAGTTTATTGATCAAGTCGAACAGGTAACCTTCAGCGGTAAATATGCTCGGTCCATTAGTCAGCCTGTTATGTATATCACGGAACGGGCGGTGTTCAGACTTCAACCGGAAGGCTTAGTGCTGACCGAGATTGCCCCAGGGGTTGATTTAGAACGTGATATATTGGCACAAGTTGATGCCAAAGTGACTGTAGCTCCTGATCTTAAGCTTATGGATCCAAGGATTTTCCAAGATAAGCATATGGGGTTAGCCGCTGACATAATGAATTAAGGAGGAGATAACAATGTCTGACTATACTACATTATTGATTGCGGAGGAAGCCGGTGTTGCGATTGTAACCATAAACAGACCTAAAGCACTCAATGCTTTGAATAGTACGGTACTTGATGAGTTATCGGCAGCCTTTGATGAACTTGCTGCTAATGATGCTGTAAAAGCAGTCATTCTTACTGGTTCGGGGGAGAAGGCTTTCGTTGCCGGTGCTGATATCACCGAAATGAAAGAAATGAACGTTGTGGAAGGCAAGTTGTTTGCCGAAAAAGGCCAAAATGTTTTTCTGAAAGTGGAGCAATGTCCGAAACCGGTGATTGCCGCTGTGAATGGCTTTGCCTTAGGCGGCGGCTGTGAACTTGCGATGGCCTGTGATATTCGGATTGCTTCGGAAACGGCGAAATTTGGTCAGCCCGAAGTCGGACTTGGGATCGTTCCAGGCTTTGGTGGGACGCAGCGGTTGGCCCGGCTAATTGGCCGCGGCATGGCGAAACTTCTTATCTATACTGCTGATATTATTGATGCGCAGGAATCATTACGGGTCGGTCTTGTGCAGAAGGTTACGGCTCCGGAAGGCTTATTGGATGAAGCTAAGAGTGTTACTAAGCGGATTCTTAAGAAAAGCTCAGTGGCTGTTAGCTTGGCAAAAGATGCCATTAACCGCGGCGTAGAAATGGATATTCCCAATGCTATGCAGTATGAAGCCTATATATTCGGAACTTGTTTTGCCAGTGAAGATCAGCAAGAAGGCATGACAGCCTTTGTGGAAAAACGCAAACCGTCTTTTAGCGGACGGTTTGTGAAGAAATAACTGGGTATATGGGGTGGGGTTTCCCCACCCCAATTTTTTAAAAAGGAGCGGTATTATGCTAAATATCATTGCATGCTATAAATGGGTTTTAGATGAACAAGACATAAAAATTAATCCGGGTAATCTGGCTCTCGATACCAGCAGAGCAAAACGCAAAATTAGCGAGTATGACCGGAACGCAATTGAAGAAGCGGTTATACAAGCCGGAGAATGCGGCGCTACTGTAGCCAGTCTTACCTTTGGGGACAGCACAGCCAAACAATCACTAAAAGATGCCTTGTCGCGTGGGCCGGAAAAGGCTTATTGGGTAAATGACAATGCGGCGCAAACAGCAGATGGCTTTGTAACCGCCAATGTTCTTGCCGCTGCCTTAAGGAAAATTGATAAATATGATATTATCCTATGCGGCGAAGGCTCAGCCGACAGCTATGGACAGCAAGTCGGCCCCCGGATAGGCGCTTTATTGGGGATTCCTGCGATTACCTTTGTCTCTGAACTCAAGATAGAAGGCACAAAAGTCATTGCAACAAGAAAAATCGGTGATTGCACCGAGGTGGCTACCGCCGAGTTCCCGGTTGTTGTTACACTCTTGCCGGAGATCAACAAGCCGCGGATCCCTAGCTTAAAACAGGTGCTGGGGGCAGCCAAAAAGCCTGTGACAGAATGGAAAGCCAGTGATTTGGGCTTAGGCGCTGAAGACCTTAGCCCTGTTAATAAAATTAAGGAAATCAAGGGCTTTGTGATGAGTCGTAAAAATGTACTATATAAAGAAGGAACACCTGCGGAAAAGGTAGCTGGTCTTGTAGCAAGTCTTACTAAAGAAGGCGTACTGTAGGGGAGGAAAAAGAAATGGCAGGAATCTGGATTTATTCTGAAGACACCGTTGTTGCTCAACAGCTTATGACAATGGGGCGACCACTAGCCGACCAGTTGGGACAACCACTTTGTGTTATGACAATTTATGAACAAGATGCCCCGGAATTTGTGGCAGCAGGCGCTAATAAGGTTTTTGTGTTAAAGGGCAACAGCGCTTGGCCAGAAAGTTACGCTCCGGCCGTAGCGGCGCTTGCTGCAAAGGAATCACCGACTGCATTGTTCATTGGTGCAACACTTCGCGGCAAAGACTTAGCTGCTAAAGTAGCCGCTAGGCTTAAAACCGGTCTTGTCACCGATGCCTTTGCTATTCGGTTTGAAAATGGCGAAATTGAAACCGACCGGGTCATGTATGGTGGGTTAGCGATATGTACTGAAATTCTCCAGGGGATCGGCGTTGTCACAATTCCGCCGCGCACCTTTGAAATGCCGAATAAAGACACCAGTTTGACTGGCGATATTGTCCTCGTGGACGCCGGCGTTGATTCTACGATGGTTGTGGGCAATGTTTGTCCGATCGTTCGGCTAGGGGCTGATATTACCAAAGCCGAAAGATTGGTCTGCGTGGGTCGGGGCCTTGGTAAACAGGAAGATATGAAGTTAGCGCAGGAACTAGCCGCTGGTTTGGGCGCCGAAATTGGCTGTACCCGCAGTATTGCCGAAGATTATCACTGGCTGCCTAACGAGACTTATATCGGCTTGTCCGGCCAAAAGGTAAAACCAGTCTTGTATCTCTCCATAGGGGTATCCGGACAAGTGCAGCATGTCGCCGGTATACGTGACTCCAAAATCATTGTCGCCATTGACAGCAATGAGAACGCCCCAATTTTTGCGGCGGCTGATTATGGCATAGTGGGCGACCTTTATCAAATAGTTCCGCTCTTAACCGAGGCGGTTAAAAACCAAAGGTAAGTAAGGGTAGGTGAAGCTCAATGGGCGAAGAAGAAAAATTTGATGCCATCATTATCGGAGCTGGGCCGGCAGGGACCGCCTGCGCTTATATCCTGGCCCGAGAAGGCAAAAGCGTCCTGGTGATCGAGAGGGGTATTAGCGCCGGCAGTAAAAATTTGACCGGCGGCCGTCTTTATACCTATGCGCTTGAGTTGGTCGAACCCGGTCTTCATGCAGAAGCACCTCTCGAACGTAAGGTGGTCCGCGAACAGATTATGATGCTTGGGGCAAACGGTGCGCTTACGATTGATTATCTTGATTATGACTTTAAACAAGAAGTTCCTCAATCCTATAGCATCCTTCGGGCGCCTTTTGATGAGTGGTTTGCCGCTAAAGCTGAAGAACAAGGGGCGATGGTGGCCCCCGGTATTTTAGTCGAGGATTTAATTATCCGAGACAATAAGGTGGTTGGCGTCAAAGCCGGCGAAGACGAAATGTATGCCGATGTAGTGATCGCTGCTGATGGTATTAACTCATTTATGGCGCAAAAGGCCGGTTTGCGCAGTGACCTCACCGGACATATGGTAGGGGTTGGTGTCAAGGAAGTCATTGAACTTCCGCCTGACGTCATCCAAAATCGCTTTAACCTTGCGACGGACGAAGGCACAGCCAGAATGATTATCGGCTGTACCGAGGGAATTCAAGGCGGCGGCTTCTTATATACTAATAAAGACAGTGTATCGCTCGGAATTGTATTTAGCCCGGAAGCGGCTGCCAAGCAAGGTAAGAGTATCCATGAAATACACCAGAATTTCAAAATGCATCCTGCCATTTATCCCCTGATTGGTGATGGGAATACTGTTGAATATGGCGCTCACCTTGTGCCTGAAAGCGGCTGGCGGGATGTGCCGCCAAAGCTTTATCGGGACGGCTTTCTTGTCACAGGCGATGCTGCCGGTTTTTGTATTAATACTGGAACAATTCTGCGCGGCATTGACTTAGCTATCGTGAGTGGCGTAGCTGCTGCCCGAGCGGTGATGAAGGCCGCAGACAGTACTGCGGTCGGTCCGGCCTATGTTAAAGAGTTAGAACAGTTAGGGCTTATCCCTACAATGAAGATGTTTGCGGGCTGGCCTGATATTGTTGCCATACCCCGCATGGCTGAAACCTATCCCCGACTTGCCAATGAGGTGCTGCGCTTTATGTTCACTGTCGATGGCCATGTACCCGAAAAAATGCCGAAAGCCATGCGCGCGATTGTGAAACGCCATGTTTCCATGAGTCAACTCATCTCTGACGGCTGGAAGGGGGTTACTTCGGTATGACAGTGAAAAAGCAAGGGCCGGAAGAATTATTGGGCTTAAATAAGTTTGCCGTTGATGAGGATGAACCGCATATTGTTATTGACAAGGACGTTTGTGCTCAATGCAAGAATAAACCGTGCTTAGTTGTTTGCCCGGCCGTTTTATACACCCTAAAAGACGGTGCAATCAATTTCGATTATGCCGGATGTCTGGAGTGCGGTACTTGTAGAGTGATGTGTGAGAAAAAAGGGATTGTAAAATGGACCTATCCCCGGGGTACTTTTGGTGTCGCTTTCCGTTATGGTTGAAAAATAGGAATGGTAGGTAAAGGATCGCTGAACAGGAGTGAAGGATTTTAATAGAGAATCCTGACACTCCTGTTTCTTGAATTTTACGGAACTTATTTGATAGGAGTGAATTCAGTGCAGACAGATTCCTCACAACAATCCGATGACATTCTCAATCGTTATATTGAGGTCTTTCCCTGCTTGACAGAATTATTCAGTGGTGACGTTGGTGTTGCGGTAACTGATCGGGAGAAATATTTGCTCTACAAACCAGGGAAAGAGCTAGATTTGCGCATACCGGCCGGGACGCTATTAAAGACTAATACAGCTGTTTACCAAGCCATACAACAGGGGCGGCGCACGATTACCCGAGGCGATAAAGCTGTTTTCGGTTTGCCTTATATTGCTATGGCTCTTCCTATCTATCATGACAAACACGTTATTGGAGCCGCCGTTATTATTCAATCTACTGAACAGCAGAATGCTATGAAAGAAATGGCTGCCCAACTTATGGACAGTATTAGTGTTTTGGCGAGTACAACCGAGGAGATCTCGGCGCAGTCCGAGGAAATCTCCGGCGTGAGTCAAACGCTAGTGAGGATGGCCCAAGAATCACAGTCGCGGCTCAAAGAAACGGATCAAGTTGTTAGACTGATTCGGGATATTGCTTCCCAAACCAATCTCCTGGGTTTAAATGCTGCAATTGAGGCAGCCCGTGTCGGCGAACAGGGGCGAGGGTTTGGGGTTGTAGCCGAGGAAATTCGAAAATTGGCTGGTAGCAGTGCCGACTCCATCCAGAAGATTGATAGGATTATTAGCACAAATAGAGCTGACAGTCAGAACATGTATCAGCAGATGGAGCAAATCGGTGCGGCTATATCCCAGATCGCCATGGCAATATCGCATGTGTCCGGGGCCGTTCAGCAAGCCAGTGTTATGTCATCAGAGTTAGATGGTTTAGCCGATAGTATAAGTGCTGACAAAAATGAATAAAGTTGGACTAGGGAGGGATGGTAATGCTCCCGAAGAGTCTGCGCGGGCGTTTACTGGCAATTATGCCAATCGTTGTTGCACTGCCGATTATTTTCGCCGGTTATTTAATGACAATTAGCGCCGAAGAGGCCTTGGTGAACGAAAAACAGCAAAAACTCTTCGGCGTTGCCCGGGTGCTTGACCAGCATCTTGCCGGGACTTATGAGGATATTCTTCGTCGAGGAGGCGTAGAAAGCGCAGATCGGCAGCAAAAGATTATTGCCCTTAATGAGACGTTGCGTGATTTTACTGATCAGGTAGCAACAGCCTATTCAGGCATTGGAGTTGGCTATTATGACAAGGAATTAGATGCTATTGTTACCTATGGCCCCAGTTCTGTCTATGAGGATAAGGTAGGTCTTCCAATTGGTCAGACTCATGAAGGGCGCATCGTCATGGAGGGTGGCTTACCTAGGGTTCAAGAGGGTAATTTAGTTCGGGGATCAATCATGAACGCCATGTATCCAATTATCCGCAACGAGAAAGTTATTGGTTATATATGGGCGAATGAATTAACTTCAGATATTGATATTCAGCTGACGACTATGAAACGAAATACTTACATCATTGTTATTCTTGGTTTATTCTTGGCTATTGGAGGCATCATTATTTCTATTGAGCATATTACCGATGGAATTGGAAAAGTGAAAAAAGGGCTGGCTGAAATAAAAAAGAATCTAAATTATCAAATGCATCCGCTTGCCGGTGAATTAGGCGAAATAGTCAATGCTCTTAATGATATGGCCAGTAGTCTGGCTGCACAAAAGAAGATGGAAAAGCAGCTTCATGCTGCAGAACGGTTGACTGCTATTGGCGAGGTTGCAGCCGGTCTGGCTCATGAGATCCGTAACCCTCTTATGGCGGTTAAGGGCTTTGCCGAATTGTTGGAAGAAAATTTGACTGAAAAAGAAAAAGCTGAATACTTGAACATTATTATCCAAGAGACTGATCGGATGAATCGCCTTATTGAACAACTTCTGTGCTTTTCTCGACCAACGATAACTGAAATGCGGCTGGTTAATGTAAATGAAGTTCTTGAAAATACACTTTTATTAACGGCCACGCCAGCCAGGCATAACCATACAACAATTTCTTGTCAGCTGCAGCCGGATATTCCTATGGTCTTGGTAAACGGCGAGCAATTAAAGCAGGTTTACTTAAATTTAGTCGTTAATGCCATACAGGCTATTTCCGATCAGGGAAATATCAATATCATTAGTCGTTATGATAGCGAGAGCGGCTTTGTTGTTGTTGAAATCGAAGATAATGGCAGTGGTATTGAGGCGAATCATTTCCCCCATATTTTTGACCCGTTCTTCACTACAAAAGAAAGCGGTACGGGGTTAGGTCTGACAATAGTTTATCGGATGGTGGAAAGCTGGGGCGGCGTAATCGAAGTAAATTCGGTTCTTGGTAAGGGTAGCCGGTTTACTTTATTCTTTCCGGTGTTCGAGGAGTGACGACAATGGACATAAATAATAAGGTTTTAATTGTCGACGATGAAAGCAGTGTTTGTCATCTGCTGTTTGAAGTGGTGCGCAAGGAAGGCTATCAGCCTTATACAGCAAATAATGGGCTGGAAGCGGTAAACCTGGCAAGAGACTTGCACCCGGCTGTAATTATAATGGATATTAGAATGCCTATTATGGATGGAATGGAAGCGTTTGAAATCATTCATCAAGAAAATCCTTATACTGCCGTTATTTTAATGACGGCCCATGGTACCATGGATACTGTTGTTGAAACTATGCGGCGCGGCGCATTTGATTATCTTATGAAACCGTCAAATGTTAAGCAAGTTCGGATTGCGTTGGAGCGGGCTTTTCAGAATATACGCCTTAGAGAAGAACTGACAACCTTAAGGACTCAAGTTCAAGGCAAATATCAATTGGACCATATTATTGGCAAGAGTCTTGCTATGCAGGAAGTCTGTAAAATGGTAGGAAGGGTGGCCCGGGCGCAGGCAACCGTTCTCCTTACTGGTGAGAGTGGCAGCGGCAAAGAATTGATTGCTAAGATTATTCACAACAACAGCCACTGTAGTAACGGGCCGTTTATTAAGATTAATTGCGGTGCATTGCCGGAAAGCTTGATGGAAAGTGAGCTGTTCGGCTACGAAAGAGGGGCCTTTACCGGAGCAACAGCTAGAAAGCCGGGGCGGTTTGAATTAGCTGATAAAGGGAGCCTATTTCTTGATGAAATAGGCGAGTTAACTCCGCCCATCCAGGTGAAATTACTTAGGGTTTTGCAGGAACGGGCTTTTGAACGTGTCGGCGGTACCGAAACCATAAGGGTCAACGTTCGAATTATTGCTGCTACGCATCGGAATCTTGAGGAAATGGTGCAGCAGGGTACATTTCGAGAAGATTTGTATTACAGGCTAAAGGTTATTCCTATTCATATCCCGGCACTGCGTGATCGTTCCGAGGATATTCCATTGTTTATTGATTATTATCTTCGAAAATTTGCCTGTGAAACCGATAGAGAAGTACCCCTGATTACTAAAGAGGCCATGCAGTTATTGCGGCACTATCGCTGGCCGGGCAATGTCCGAGAACTGGCCAATTTATTAGAGCGAGCTGTCATTATGTCCAATGGGGTTATTGATGTTCAAGATCTTCACGGAATTATTCCTTTGAAGAATGCATCACAGCTTGTTGTCCTTGGAGAAGGAACACTTAAAGACGTTCTTCATAGTGTAGAAAAGCAAGTGATTGCTAATGCCTTAAAGGAGCATAACTACAACCGCGTAAGGACAGCGCAAGCTTTGGATATTAGCCGGCGTGCACTTATATATAAAATTGAAGAGTATGGGTTGGATAATCTGCGGTATGTATCAGATCAAGTTGAAGGGAAGGGACAACCTGAATAGAATTTGCACAGTTGGCAAAAAAATGCACACTTTAAAGCTATTTTAATAACAGACAAGGTGCGTTTCACATCATGTAACAGTGAAAAACTTCACATTATAAGCGGGATCGAGCCTGACAGACCTTTTTTCGTAGTACTTGGCACGGAATATGCTATATATAATAGGCAATACCATGGAAGAAACTATGAAAAAAAGAGGAGGGTTTGTTGTGGGAAGTCCGGTTATGGGGAGTTCAATTGAGGGTCCGAAGAAGCAAAAGGGGATCATTGAGGCTATCACTAGTTTTGCAGAAAGGTATGTTCCAGATTCCTATGTTATCTTACTGTTGCTTAGTTTTATCACCTTTGGATTGGCCTTAGCGTTTACGCCGTCAAGCCCCTACAAGGTAGTCCAATCATGGGGGACTGGTTTTTGGATTTTACTCGAGTTTTCAATGCAGATGGCTTTGATTATCGTTACTGGGTTTGCACTTGCAACTACGCCATTTTGTAATAAGATGCTGGTTGCACTGGCACGGATGCCTCGGACGAGTACGCAAGTTTATGTTTGGGGGATACTAATTTCAGCGGTATCTTACTATTTAAACTGGGGATTTGGATTGATTTTTGCCGCACTGTTTACCCTGGAACTAGCTCGGCAGGCTGAATTGCGTGATATACGAGTTCATTATAAACTACTGGTAGCGGCAACGTACTCTACCTTTATGATTTGGCATGTTGGCTTGTCTGGATCTGTACCGTTGTTGGTGGCTACACCTACTCACTTCATGGTCAAGGAGATGGGTGTTATCCCGGTTGGGCAAACGCTGTTTACATCATATACCCTATGGATATTACTATTAGTTATGATTACGGCGATTGTATTATTTTGGAAGGTGTTTCCGCCCAGCGAGGAATCAAAGATCCAAACAATGCGGGAACTCCGGCCTGATCTTTTAGAAAAAAGTCTTGTTGTTGAATCCGAGAAGGTAGAGATTACCACACCCAGCGAGCGATTAACCTATACGCCGATATTATCCTATATTATCGGTGTTATGTTTATTGTTTACCTGTACTACCACTTCGTTGAAGCCCAAAAGTCATTAGATCTAAATATGGTTAACATGGTATTTTTAATGCTGATAATCTTCCTGCACAAAACTCCGGCTAACTTAATGAAAGCAGTTAAGGCTGCAACTCCGGCTGCTTGGGGTGTCTTACTTCAGTTTCCGTTCTATGCAGGGATATTTGGCATGATGAAATTCACTGGTCTCGTTGAAGTATTTGCCGGCTGGATAATTAGCTTGACCACACCGGAAACATTCCCAGCTTTTGTTGCTGTTTTGTCTAATATTATCGGCTACTTTATTCCCTCGGGCGGTGGCAAATGGGCGGTTGAGGCTCCTTATATTATTCAGGCTGGGGCTGCACTCGGCGTACCTCACGCGAAAACAGTTATTGCCTATTCCTTCGGGAATGACTGGGTAAACTTAATTCAGCCTTTCTGGGCACTGCCATTTATGACAGTTGTTGGACTTGAGTTTAGAGATTTCGTTGGTTACACCTTTATTTCATGGCTTGTTGTTGGTGCTGTAATGCTGCTAGGATTGACCTTTATTCCGTTTTAAACCTCGAATACCAAGATAATCTATCAATAAAGGGAGCGATGGCATGAAAACCGAAAGCATAAAGAACATCTGCAACTTAGGAACCGGAACCATGGGGCATGGCACAGCGCTCATGTTTGCCACAGCCGGATATAATGTGGTCATGTATGGACCTAACGATGTTGAAGTCGAAAAAGGTTTTACAGGAATAAAAAACGGGTTAGAAACTTATTGTAAACACGGTTTAATAAAAGAGGAAGGCATTCCGGCTATTATCGGAAGAATAAAAGGTGTGACCACCTTGGAGGAGGCAGCGGCCGACGCTGATTTTGTCATTGAATCTGTACCTGAGGTATTAGCCATCAAGCAGAAAGTATTTTCTGCGATGGAAAAATTATGCCCGCCAACCACAATTTTTGCAACAAATACTTCCGGTCTCAGTCCAACTGCAATTGCCGAGGTGCTTACTCATAAAGAACGTTTCGTTGTAGCCCATTTCTGGAATCCGCCGCATCTAGTACCTCTCGTTGAAGTTGTGCCAGGCAAACATACTGCAAATGAAACAGTGCAGACAACTTGGGAACTTATGAAAAAAATCGGTAAAAAACCGGTAGCGCTCAAGCGGGAAGCTCTTGGTTTCATCGGTAACCGTTTGCAGTTTGCCTTGTTAAGGGAAGCCTTATATATTATTGAAAGTGGTATAGCAACGGAAGAAGCCGTGGATACTACAGTTAAATACAGCTTAGGCCGACGGTTGTCAACAACAGGGCCGCTGGAGAGCGCGGACCTCGGCGGACTGGATATTTTCTATAATATTTCCACCTACTTGATGAAAGATTTATGCAATGACAGCGGGGTATCATCGCTGCTGCAAAAAGCTATGGATCAAGGGACGCTAGGAGCTAAAACAGGAACCGGGTTATACGACTGGACACCGAAAGGATTGGCAAGGATTAAAAAAATCCGCGAGGATAATCTGTTGGAGTGGCTGCAGAAAGATCAAGAGATTGAGCTTTAAGGGAAAATTTGTAATAATGGCTATTGTGTAACAGTCCCAAACGAGCTATTATCGTAGTAAGGAGATTCACTAAAAAGCCAGCAATATTGGCAGCAAAGGGAGTGTCTATATGGGAAATGCTGAAAATGCAACAGGGAATCGTCTTCGGGATAAGCTGTTTTCACCGCTTTACATTGCTATTATGCTTGTTGCAATTATCATCATGGGTAATTTCTTCACTTGGTCTGATGCTGTTTACGGTACCCACTTAATTGCGTTTAATCCCGTACTGGTTCTACTGACAATTGTTTTATTTGTTTTGTATATATATCGCATTTTTAGAAGTGCGCATTAGAGCTGCTAAGGCTTCTCTGCAGTAATTGCCCCCATGATCTTTACATGGGGGTTATTTGCGTCATCGATAAAGAGGATAATTTATTTCGATGTGGAATTTAAATAGGTGCTGTGAGGAGGTGTAGATCATGGCCTATGTAGCATTATACCGCCAATGGCGGCCGCAGGATTTTGATAATCTTGTTGGTCAGGATCATATTAGTACCACACTGAAGAACGCACTTCATACCGGCCGGATTGCGCATGCGTACCTTTTTGCAGGGCCGCGCGGAACAGGTAAAACGAGTACAGCCAAGATTTTGGCTAAAGCATTAAACTGTGAACACGGTCCAACGTCTACGCCGTGTAATTCTTGTTCAAATTGCGAAAAAATAACGGCTGGTACTTCTATGGATGTCTTTGAAGTTGACGCTGCCTCAAACCGTGGTATTGATGAAATCCGTGACCTGCGGGAAACGGTAAAGTTTGCTCCTGTTGATGGCCGCTATAAAGTATATATTATTGATGAAGTACATATGCTGACTACCGAAGCATTCAACGCCTTGCTAAAGACGTTAGAAGAGCCGCCGTCCCATGTTGTATTTATCCTGGCAACGACTGAAGCCCACAAAATTCCGGCAACAATTCACTCACGATGTCAGCGCTATGATTTTCGTCGAATTGGTGTACAGGAGATTGAGTCTAGGCTAAAGGAGGTTGCGGCTAAAAGCGGGCTTGCAGTAGCCAATGATGCGCTTCGCCTTATTGCGGTTCATGCTGACGGCGGTTTGCGTGATGCCTTGAGTATTTTAGATCAGTGTACTACCTTGGATGGCGGAGAGGTTACGGCCGCTAATGTTCGCCAGTTATTGGGTCTGATTGGCCATGAATGGGTATGGCGGTTGACCGATAGCCTTGCCGGGCGTGATATTAGTGCAACGTTATTGCAACTCGATGAGTTGATTAATAGCGGCAAAGATGTTCGACAAATTTTGCTGGAAATGGCGTTGCATGCCCGGAGTCTTATGCTTTACAAGGCAGCTCCTGAAATTGACAATATTGCAATGTACAGCGAGGATAAGACTGTATTGGATCGCCAGAGTGCTCCATTCAGCCATGCCGAGCTGGTTAAAATGATTCAAGCCCTCAATGAGGCTGCTAATGAAGCAAAATGGGCCCCTGAACCACGCATACCAGCTGAGATTGCCTTTTTAGCCGTCTGCCGACGATCGGGAGGCGAAGCTGATTTTGCTGAGCGTTTGGCAGCGCTGGAGGCTCGGCTGGCAGGGGGCGTGCCTGTTCCTGTATTGCCTAATCGACCGGTACTACAGCCGCGGCCGGAACTGCCGCCAGCTCCGGCACTCGTATCGGCCCACGCCACGCCTGCAGTTGTTCCGGCACCAGCAGGTGAGAATACTGTCGAACCCGCTGATTCAGCGGTGCCGTCACGGGTCGAACCTGCTGCACCAAAGATAGAGCCAACGGCTGATACTAAAGAGGCGTGGGATCGTGTTTTAAAAGAATTAATCGCTAACGGCAAACGTTCGGTGCATGCCTGTGTTGCACAGGGTCAACTAATCAGTTTGACTGACCAGCAGGCGACAATACAATTTACTACTGTTTTTCCGAAAGAGCGCACCGAGAAAGACGATTACCGTTCAATGATTGAAACAATTTTTACTCATGTTTGTGGTAAAGCTATAGCAGTTAACTGTGTATTAGCGAGCGCTAATAAAAAACCGGCTTCAGCACCACCGCCCGTCAAACCTAAAACCACTGTTAGGGTAGATCCTGCTGACGCACAGCATCCTGCCCTGCGGGAAGCTTTAAGAATGTTTGACGGTAAAATTGTAACAGAAGAGAATGAAGAATAGGGAGGTAATAGTATGTTTGGTAATATGGGTAATATGCAAGGAATGATGAAGAAGGTTCAAAAACTCCAGGCTGACATGGCAAAGCTGCAGGAGGAACTGAAAACGCGTACGATTGAAGTTTCGGCAGGGGGCGGGGCAATCAAAATTGTAATGAATGGTGACAAGCAAATTCAGTCATTGAAGATTGCACCAACGGCGGTTGATCCTGAGGATGTTGAAATGCTGGAGGACCTGGTTGCTGCCGCTGTTAATGAAGCGATTAAAAAGGTTGATGACATGATGTCAAGTGAGATGGGTAAATTAACAGGTGGCCTTAATTTACCGCCTGGAATGTTTTAATGCAATACATAGCGCCGCTGGTAAAGCTGATTGAACAATTTCGTGTTTTGCCCGGAATTGGACCTAAATCGGCTGCCCGGTTGGCTTATCATGTACTGGAAATGGATAAAGCCAAAGCCCAAGCTTTGGCGCAGGCCATCCTCGAGGCCAAGGAGAAGGTTGGCTATTGCAGTCAATGCTTTACGCTTACTGATTGCAACCCCTGTAGCATTTGCCGGAGTGAAAATCGCGACAGGTCATTTCTGTGTGTTGTCGAGGAACCGCGTGACGTAGCGGCACTGGAGCGTACCAGAGAGTTTAAAGGGGTTTATCATGTGCTGCATGGTGCGTTATCTCCGCTCGAAGGAGTGGGCCCTGATGAACTCAAAATTAAGGAACTACTTAACAGGCTTAGAGATAATCAAATAAAAGAAATTGTTATGGCAACTGACCCTGATGTTGAGGGTGAAGCGACTGCCATGTACCTTGCTAAACTTTTAAAGCCGCTGGGAATCAAAGTAACCCGAATTGCGCATGGTTTACCGATGGGCGGCGACCTGGAGTATGCCGATGAGGTCACACTGTCAAAAGCGCTGGAAAACCGACGGGAAATGTAGCTAAAGGCCAAGATGTCTGTCAAATGACAGACATCTTGGCCTTTTAAGGTTTTGAGAGTAATTGTTACTTAAAAGCTGGAATGAAATAAAGGAGTTATGCTAAAATCACTGGCTTGTTTTTGATTAAGTGGAATGGGTAGGGTGGCATGGTCGGTTATTGTAAGGGCTGGGTTAAGTTTAAAAAATTTGCCTGTATAAAGATTCTGATACTGTATTTCGTAGGTGCCGGCGGCTAGATTGTTTGCGGTGAATTGTTCGTTTTTACGGATGGTAATGATACTAGTAAGCTGTTTTCTTGATTCAGTGATTTTAAAAAGGGCCACTCGGGCGTGATAGCCATTTTGGCTGTTGTCGAGCACTACTGATGCGCTGCCTATCAGGTCTTGGGGCCCGGTGCCTGTCGCAGAGCCAGTAATTACCGAGCTGTCGGTCGGTGGAATGAATGGTGTTCGAAGCTTTTCACTACTATTAACAGGCTGATTAGATGACGAACAGCCTAAAATCAGCAGGGAAAGGGTGAGGACGAACATTCCGGTTGCTATACAGGTTATATAACGTTTAATAAAGTGTTTGGTAAATGAGGTCATGCAAAATCGCCTCCGCTTATATTCTCATAATCTAATTATAACAGGAGTATATTGTTTAACGAATCGCTTCTTTGGGAAAAATAGTCCGAGGAGGGGATGAATTTATGCAATTTCATTTTAATATGGCGGCGGTGCGAAATCTAGTTGATAATTTACTTGAGAATAAGCCGCCGGAATCAACGCCATTGCCAAAGTTACCCGATGTTGTAGAACAAGCCAGACAGGAATGGTTTGCGGCGCAATCCTATTATAATACAGTAACCGATCATGATTTAGTTGATCATGCGGTCTATCTAATGCAGGCTACCGAAAAAAAGTATATGTACCTGCTTAAACAGGCGCGGCAAAGCGGAGTTAACTATTCACCTTATCAGCATGAAGAGGTGCGTATAGAGGTCTATAAAGAAACCGGAAAGTAAGGCTGGATTGTGAAAAAAAAAATCAAAACTAGGTTACATAACTTACTAAATGTACAGAGGAATTTGTGGGTGCTGCATTGAAAGATAATACAGTATACATATAATAGTGTAAAAGGAAGTGGTTTATGTGATTTGGCTCGGTGGATTAATTGTTGTACTAACATTTGTTGCAATCATTAAACGCTACGAGACCAGAATGGTTCTCTTTTTAGCCGGTGTGGCTATGGCTGCTTTATCCGGTAATGCCGGAGCAGCTATCGATGCTTTTGTAAAAGCAATGGTAAATCCCGGATTGGTACCGGTTATTGTAACAGTAATGGGTTTCGCTTATGTAATGAAACTTACAGAGTGTGATAGCCATTTGGTACATAGTCTGGCGGGGGGGCTAACTAAGTTTCGCGCCATTCTTATACCGGGTAGTGTTCTCGTGACATTCGCCATTAATATTGCGCTGCCAAGCGCAGCAGGATGTTCTGCGGCAGTTGGTGCTATCCTTATTCCGACCTTAATCGGGGCAGGCGTACATCCAGCTATGGCCGGCAGTGCCGTGCTGGCGGGTACATGGGGTAGTGTTTTGAGCCCTGGACTTAGTCATAATCCTTTTGTGGCCAAACTGGCCAATGTTGATGTTATGACAGTTATTGCTACACATAGTAAGGCTGCAATCATTACAGCTATCGTCGTTGCAGGTATTGTTACTGCAGTCGCTTATCTCCGCAAGGAGGTTGAGGGGTACCAAAGTGAGGCAACTACAGATCTTCAGTCAAAAGATTTTAAAGTAAATTATTTAAAGGCGATTGTGCCTGTAATTCCGCTGGTTTTGCTGGTATTAGGCAGCAAGCAGGTTAATATTATCCCTGTTGTATCGGTGCCGCTGGCTATGATCATAGGGACGGCGATTGCTGTTGTTGTTACTATGGCGAATCCGCAGGAAGTGACTAAGCGATATTTTGCTGGTATGGGCGATGCTTTTGGCAGCGTAATGGGCATCATTATTGCGGCCGCTGTATTTACCGAAGGTATGAAGCTGATTGGTCTTACCGGAGCTTTAATCGAGACAATGAAGCAGTCTGACCAAATTGCGCGCATTGCGGCGACTTTTGGGCCATTCATTATTGCAATTTTATGCGGCTCGGGTGACGCTGCGGCACTGGCGTTTAATGGCGCAATCACTCCGCATGCCAGCCAATTTGGGTTTGGAATTATTGAGCTTGGCTCACAAGCCCAGATCGTTGGCGGGTTAGGACGTTCGATGTCACCTGTTGCCGGTTCGACGATTATTTGTTCGCAACTTGCAGGTGTCAGCCCTATTGAACTTAGTAAACGAAATGCGCCGGCTATGTTTATCGGGGCAATCGTTATGATGTTTATATTGTTATAAAGTTAGACTTAATTCAGAGGGAGTTTTAACTCCACCTGAATCTTAGTCGAACCGTATGCAGGGACTTAGCCGTTCTTCATTTTCTATTGTAGAAGAAGATAGAGCGGCTTGGTCATCGGATAAAGGAGGATTTACAATGAGTATTAATGCAAAAATTGCTGAATTAACTAATAAACTGGAAAGCACGACAATCGAAAGAAGACGTGATTTTCATCGTCATGCCGAAGCTGGCTGGACAGAATTTAGAACAGCGTCCATTGTCGCTGATCAACTTACTAAGCTTGGCTACAAAGTGCAGGTTGGCGATGAAGTAGTGGATAGTGAAAATATGATGGGTGTTCCAGCAAGCAGTGAGCTTTCTAATCAAGCTAGCCGGGCCATTGAACAAGGCGCTAATCCGGAGTGGGTTAACAAGATGGAAGGCGGCAAAACTGGAGTTATGGGTATTATGGAATTTAACAAACCAGGGCCGACTATAGCTCTGCGCTTTGATTTAGATGCCAATGATGCTAATGAAGCTGAAACTAATGAGCACCGTCCCTATTCCGAAAAGTTTAACTCGATTAATAAGGGTGCCATGCATGCGTGCGGCCATGACGGCCACACTGCTGTGGGGTTGGCTGTGGCTGAGATTATTGCCGAACTCAAAGGTGAGTTGCGCGGTACAATTAAGTTTATCTTCCAGCCGGCTGAAGAAGGTGTTCGCGGTGCGAAAGCCATGGTGGCAAAAGGAATTGTTGACGATGTCGACTATCTATTGGGGATGCACTTTGGCTTCCAATTGAAAAAGACTGGCCAGATTGCTTGTAATGTTACAGGATTTTTGGCGACCAGCAAATATGATGCTACGTTTACCGGCGTTCCGGCTCACGCCGGCGCAGCGCCTGAAGTAGGGCGTAATGCCTTACTGGCAGCTGCGGCTGCTGTACTTAATCTCCATGCGATTCCCCGTCATAGTGAAGGTACCTCACGGATAAATGTTGGTACTATGCAGGCGGGCAGTGGGCGAAATGTGATTGCGCCAAAGGCTGTTATCAAATTAGAGACCCGGGGCGGAAGCAGTACGATTAATAAATTTATGAGCGACGAAGCGTATCGAATTATTAATAGTGCCGCTACAATGCATGATGTAAAAGTAGAGATTACAGAAATGGGTGGCGCCGCCGGTTGCAGCAATTCACCTGAACTTGCCGACGATTTAGCAAAAGTTGCTGAAAAACTGGGGATTTTTAATGAAATCGTGCCAGAATGTGACTTTGGTGCCAGTGAAGATTGCTCTTATTTCATGGAACGAGTTCAAGAAAAGGGTGGTCAAGCAGCGTATACTCTGATTGGAGCAGGCTTGGCGGCCGGTCATCATGATTCGTGCTTTGATTTTGATGAGAATGCTTTGGCGATGGCTGTGAGGTTTGTCAGCACGGCTGCTACGGATTTACTGTTACGATAGTTTAAGCTTGGAAAGTCTAAAAGGTCGTTACCCTATGCTTATATAGCAGGGTAGCGACTTTTTTATTCATAAATTGGACAGATAGCAATATATATTAGAATAACGATTCACTTGGGAGGGCCAAACAATGTATTTTGCTGGACTTGATAGGGTATTTGGGGAGGGTTTTGGCGAGAAAAGTCCAATTGGTAGCCTTCCAACATTGCCGGAAGTTGTAGAACAAGCAAAGCAAGAATGGCACTATGCCCAACATCTTTATAATCAAGTAACTGACGACGACCTTATCGAATACGCAATTTATCTTATGAAAGCGAGTGAGAAGAAATATATTTACCTATTAAAAAGGGCGCGTCGCGAGGGAGTTACCTATACTCGTTACAGGTGAACAAAAGAATAATGAGAATGACAAATTCATAGCTGTACATTAGAATGGATAAAGAAAGGTGTGATTTTTAATGCCAGTCCTTCCTGTTGAGCTTAATGTAATTTTGGCTTATGTATTTGGTATTGTGCTAATTCTTCTTATTGGGCGGATTTTTTTAATGCCGATAAAATTAGTTTTGCGGCTTATTTATAATGCACTAATTGGTGGAGCTATGCTGTGGGTAGTGAACTTTTGCGGGGCGTATTTCGGCTTTTCTATAGCGATTAATGTAATTACTGCTCTAATCGCAGGGTTTCTTGGAATTCCAGGCATCATCCTACTTGTGCTGTTTAAATTGTTTATTTAAGAATAAATTCACCCGGCTTCTTGGCATAACTATAGCAGAAGATGAACTACTCGGAGGGGTGCTGTAGCATGCAGAGTGAGCCGGTTGTTGAAGCGTATGTAGGAGAATATGCTAGTGGCAAGAGTGAAAATGCAGTGAATCGGGCTATTTGGCTGCGCCGCCAGGGGCTGTCAGTAACGCTTGTTGACTTAGACACGGTGGAGCCCTGCTACACCCTCAGGCCAATAAAGCGTGAGCTTGAGGAAATGGGCATTGATGTGGTTGCGTGGGAAACACGTGATACGATTGGACTTGGTGAGGCGGGTAATGTTATAAAAGGGTCAATGCGCTGGGTGCTGCGCCGTAACGGCAATATCATTCTGGACGTTGGCTATGGTGTACACGGAGCTAAAATCTTCAATCTCATTGAAGGAGCCGATACAAACCCCTACCTAAAAGTTATCGCAGTTATAAACATGTCCCGGCCGTTTACTTCTAATGTTGAAAATATTTTAGAGTATGTTTCGACATTAGGCAGGGTTGATGCTATTATCAATAATACTCATATTGCAGAAGAAACTACAGTTAAAATTGTCCAGGATGGGGCTCGCGGTGTAACTGAAGCGGCTCGTATATTAGGATTGCCGATTATAGCCAGCGCAGCAGTGCAGGAAATTGCTGCGCAGATCGGCGAGGTAGATTGTATGGGAAATCCAGTATGGCCATTAGTAAGAATCATGCCGAAGACATTCTGGTAGCTACTAAAATACTTATTTGCCCGCAGAAGCGATATATTGAAAGATTCGGACAATGTTATTTTGTATCTCAAAATGCTATTGTCGAATAAGATAGATTATGGTATAATTACGTACGTTATCGCTGGGCGCTAAAATTACATTGACATAATGTAATGGTCATGATATTATACTCAAGTCGCTGGAATGAGCGGTAACAAATAGAAAGAAAAAATATGTTGACAGGGCAAACAAGTTATGTTAACATATATAAATGTCGCCACAAAGCGTGGTGCAAGACAAACAAAAAAGTTGTTGACACAGCGAATCAGCTGTGATAACATATAAAAGCTGTCAACGTCGTAAGTAACACAAGCGGGGCAGCGATGTTCCTTGAAAACTGAACAATGTAAGATAAACATATGCCAGATGTGCGGTGCTTTTCGAAGCACAAAAAGTTGATTGCGTAAGTGATCAACACCAAAAATTTCTGAATTATAAAGAGCCATCAA
>JAQWAQ010000145.1 GCA_028707635.1 Negativicutes bacterium | reverse complement strand
GCAAATAGTGTCAGATTTTTTTCATGAAAGTGCGACGTTTTCAGACATGTAATATTTTACAGTTTATGTAAAATATTAATTATCACACAGATATGAGGTGGTCAATCTATGCCGAGAGTTACAGTTGTTTCAGTGCCGGAAGATGTTTTACAAACCCCAGCTATGCCTGCGCCTAAGCCCAGGTTTAAGAAAATTCCCTGGCGTGCTGTTATCGGTAGAATCGCTCATGGACTGGGTGCTTTGGTCTGTGGTCATTTACCGTTGAATATTCTTGCCTTTTTGTTGGGGCGGGTAGCGATTATGGGTGAAATGTCGCCCTTTGGTTTAGCTTTGTTCGCTGCTGTCGCACACGCTGACCGTGGTCTGGCGCCAACTATTGCTTTATGGTCGCTGGTCGGTGTCATTTCGAGCGGGCACTATCAGGAGGCCGGGGTGTATGTCCTTAGTATTTTTCTTTTTTTCCGAATGTCGGACAAACTGACGCGGTTGCAGCGCAAGATGCTAGTTGTCCCACTTTTTATCGCCTGCGCCGCTGCTAGCGCCGGAGTCCTAATCAATACATTTACCGAGGTTTCATTATACAGTATCGTTATGGCTGTGTTTGATGGAGCCATCTGTTTGGTATCAACATATATCTTTCTATACAGCATGCCGGTTTTTATTAAAGGTTATCGAAAGGTGCAACAAGTGTCGAGTGATAGCCTTATTTGTATGGTGGTTATGCTGGCAATCGCCGTAGCAGGCTTTGGTAATATCATGATTGCAGACTACAGTCTGCGAAACATTGCCGGGGGAATGCTTATTATGGTGTTGGCGCTCAGTGGTGGTGCTGGGCTCGGTGCGTCAGTCGGGGTAGCGGTTGGATTGGTCATTGGTTTGACGGAGAACAATGTTCCGGCCGCTATCTCTCTTTATGCGTTAGCTGGATTGCTGGCTGGGGTATTTAAACGACTCGGGCGGTTTGCTGTTATCTTAGGGTTCATTCTGGGCAGTATGATGACATTGCTCTATTTTGGACAAAGTTTGAATTTAATGCTTGTGCTTACTGAAATTGCGCTGTCGGCGAGCCTGTTTTTGATTCTTCCCAGTTCAGGACTGGCTGTATGGCAACAAAATCTTTGCGAATCCGATAGCAGTGAGGTTCCGCTCTCGTCAGCGGCCTTAAATGAAGCAAAAGCTAAGATTAATAATATTGCTGAAATGTTTGGGAATTTGGCTGATGCATTTAGTACTATAACGGTTACCGATAAAGATAAGGGCCGTGATGATGAAGTGAACCGGGCCCTGGCTGTCATTGGTGAGCGGGTTTGCGGTCCTTGTACGAAGCGGACTGGATGCTGGCAAGATAACTTTTATCGCACTTATCAAATCATGCTTGATATTTTAGCTAGAGGCAAAGGGGAAAAACTTAAAGTTGCTCATTTATCGCAGTCTTTTAAAGAAATCTGTATCAAACCAGACGAATTGATTGATACCGTAAACTTAATTGATGAGCGCAATCAGTCACTATCTTTTTGGCACAAAAAACTAACTGATCATCGTCAAATGGTCACTGAACAAATGCGAGCCGCTGGAACAATTATCGGTTCTTTGGCTCATGAAATAGCCAAAGAACCACGTTCTGACCGTGAGCTTGCATATGAACTAAAATCAAAGGCAGCTCTCATTGACTGTCCGATGGAGCAGGTTAGAATTACCGGAGCAAAGGGAGCAGCTAAGGTTGAAGCGTATAAAAACCCCTGCAAAGGAACACGTGAGTGTAAAAATTCCATTTTGCCGTTGGCCGCAAGTCTAATGCAGGAAAAGCTGATGCTGCGTGCCGAATGCGGTAAAAAGGGGAGTAAATGTAAACTGACGATGCAGGTGGCAAGCCGGCTTAGTGTTATAACAGGAGTGGCCAGCGCGGCGAAAGACCCGCACGGCATATGCGGGGATACATGCGCAGTGGTACCGCTTAATAAAGGGAAATTTGCGCTCATGCTTAGTGATGGGATGGGCAGCGGCAGCAAGGCTGCCGGTGAAAGCAATATGGCAGTAGGATTTTTGGAAAAATTGTTGGCAGTGGGGTTTGATGTTGATGTTGCTGTTAAGACAGTCAATTCACTCTTGCTCCTAAAGACACCGGAAGAAAGCTTTGCTACCGTCGATATGGCGATCATTGATACTTATTCGGGCGATACTGAATTTCTTAAAATAGGGTCAGCACCAAGTTATATCAAACGGGTGCGTGAAGTCTCAACAATTCAGTCATCTTCCCTGCCTATCGGTATTATCCATCAAATTGAAATTAATCCTATTAAAACGGCGGTCGTGGCCGGTGATATCATCATAATGGTGAGCGATGGAATTGCCGATGTTGTTACCAACGCTTCACGGCGTGGAGGGGAACGTGAAAGCTGGATACCCAATTTTTTACGGAAGGTTGAGGGTGATCATCCACAGGAGATTGCTGATCATCTGCTGCGGCAGGCAGTTCATTTTTCGGGTAGCCACTTGCGGGATGACATGACTGTACTTGTGGCCAAAATCGTTCAGCAGTCAATCAATCATTAAAGCAACAGCCGGGCACCAACCCGGCTGTTGCTAATTTTCCCGTAGTCTTGGCATAATAATGCAGGATAATCAAGGCTTGCGGAAGAAATAGGAGAATACAGACTAAGGCGCTAAGGTGGTGTAAATGTGGCTGTTTCGCTGGAACAAATCATGAAAATTGCTGGACTGGCCGGCGAAATAATGCTCAAAAACGGAGCTGAAACGTATCGGGTAGAAGATACGATGACCCATATTGCCAAAGCCTGTGGAGCAGCTAAGGTCGAGACTTTTGTAACCCCAACAGGATTATTTCTGACGATATACGATTCATCAGGACGCTTATCAACCTCAATGTGGCGGGTGCGGGCCAGAACAATCAATTTAGATCGGGTTGCGAAGGTCAACGAACTATCACGGCGGCTGGTTGACCAGCGCATTGAGTATCAAAATGCTTATAGTATTTTGGAACATATTGGTCGCGAGCGGACAGGGTTTTCCCTATTGCCATCCATGCTGGCAGCAGGGGCCGTTGGTGGTACAACGGCCATTTTGCAAAATGCCAATACTCTTGAAGTACTTGGCGCACTAGGGGCCGCCATGACAGTTCGGTATATTGCTCATGTTGTTTCGCGTCGGCATGGTGTTCAATTTACTTATGAATTTTTGGGCGGCATGACAGCCGCTTTAATTGGTTCAGGACTTGATATGCTGGTGCCTTCAATTAGTCGCGATGCTGTTATTATTGGTGGAATCATGCCGCTCGTGCCAGGGGTAGCGATTACCAATGCTATTCGTGACGTTATAGCTGGCGATTTACTCAGCGGTCTTTCACGGGGAATGGAAGCCGCGCTGACGGCTACAGCTGTAACGATGGGTGTCGTAATTGCACTTGCTGTACATATTGTGAGGTGATACTATGGTTGGCCTAAAAATTGCGGCAGTTTTTATCATGTCGGCGTCAATCGGGGTTCTGTATCGTGTGCCGCGCAGATTATTGTTTTATGTTGGTATGGTGGGCGTATTATCTTGGCTAGTCGTGTATACTACGCTTCAAAGCGGGGGAAATATTATACTAGCAGATTTTATGGGAAGTATAGTAATTGGAATTGTTTCAGAATTGTTAGCTCGAATGCTAAAAAAGCCGGCTGCTATTTTTATTATCCCGGGATTTATCCCGCTGGTGCCTGGTGGTGAGGCTTTTTCGACCATTCGCTTTATGGTCGATGGGCATTATGCCGAGGGTGTAGCTATGGGAATGAAGACGCTCATGATTGGCGGTGCCATTGCGTTTGGCATATTTGTCAGTTCTACTGTATATAGGTTGGTTATAAACTATAGCGTGGAGAATAATACAGATAATGCTGAAAAAAGTTAAAGCATGGATTGATAGCCACAAGCTGCTCGCTAGCGGTGACAAGATAATTGCGGCGTGTTCGGGTGGGCCAGACTCGCTGGCACTTGTGCATATTCTTCAATTGCTGGCGCCTCACTATCAAGTTGAGGTCTTTGTAGCACATGTCGACCATATGATAAGAGGACAGCAGTCCGCCGAAGATGCTGCCTTTGTTGCGGCGTTTTGTCGTGCAAATGGGCTTGTTTGTTATCAGACAGCAGTCAATGTGCCACAGTTTGCAGAGCTTAGCGGGCGTTCGATTGAGGACGCAGCGCGCGAACAGCGATATGCCTATCTGCGCCACGTCGCCGCTGGTTTAGGAGGAGCAAAAATTGCTACAGGTCATCATCGTGATGATCAGGCTGAAACTGTTCTGATTAACCTGTTGCGGGGTGCAGGTAGTGGTGGTCTAAGGGGCATGCAGGCTAAAAACGGAAGTATTATCAGGCCGCTTTTGCCAGTAAGCAGAAGTGATGTTGAACAATACTGCCGGGAAAATCAGCTTACCCCAAGGCTTGATAGTACAAACCTTGAGGTTAAATATTTGCGCAATCGGGTAAGATTAAAACTATTACCACTTTTAGAAGAAGAGTATAATCCAGGCATAAAAGACGCCCTTTTCCGCACAGGGACGCTGATTGCTGACCAGCATGACTATATCCATCATGCAGCGATTCAAGTATGGCCGGTCATAGTAAGAGAGCGGCAGGGCCTGCTTCTCGTTAACAATAAGAAACTATTGCAGCAGCATGCTGCTCTGCAACGTGAAATTTTACGCTTGACGATTGAAAAAAAACAAGGTAATTTAAAAGGAATAACCTTTCAGCATGTTGAAAGATTGGTAACTATGGCAAGAGATCATGAAGTGGGGAGCATTCTTGAACTGCCAGGAAGATTGCTGGTTAAAAAGAACTATGAGGAGCTTATGGTGGGTTGGCAGCCGCAAAAAGACCAAATAGATCTTTCAATGACCCGACTTACCGTTCCGGGAATTACCTACATAGAGCAGCTTGACATTGCGATTACTGCCGAACTATGTACAGCCTGGCCGGAAAAGCAAGGAAGTCATACGGCAGTTTTTGACTGGCAGATGTTGACACCCCCCTTTTTTGTCCGCACGCGACAGCCAGGTGATCGGTTTAAACCGTTAGGTTTGCAAGGAACCAAAAAGCTAAAAGATTTTTTTGTTGACGGAAAGATACCACAGCAGGAACGAGATCGTATTCTCCTTGTTTGTGATAGCAACGACATCATTTGGGTGGCCGGACATCGCCAGGCACAAGTTGGCCGGGTGACAGCGGCGACTCAACAGTTTTTACAACTGACAATTAAACAAGTGAAATAGACTAGGGGGAACAGCAATGATTAGTGATATTGAGAAAGTTTTGATCAGTGAGGAGGAACTAGCGGTTCGCATTAAGGAACTAGGTGAAGAGATAACGGCTGATTA
>JAQWAQ010000032.1 GCA_028707635.1 Negativicutes bacterium | reverse complement strand
CAAGCCCTTATCCGTAAGCTATGGCCTGAATATTGCCGAACATGACCAGGAAGGCCGCCTGATCACCCTTGAGTTTGAAAAATTCTTTCTGGTCAACGTCTATACCCCAAATCCACAACGCGGCCTTGCGCGTCTTGATTACCGGATGAGATGGGAAGACGATTTTAAAACCTATCTCCAACAGCTTGATCAAACCAAGCCGGTCATTTTGTGCGGTGATATCAATGTCGCTCACCAGGAAATTGATATTAAAAATCCAAAAACAAATCGCTTAAGTGCCGGCTTCAGTGACGAAGAGCGGGCCAAGATGACGACGTTATTAGCTTCCGGTTTCACGGATACCTTTCGGTCTTTATATCCTGATAAGCTAGATGCTTATACCTGGTGGTCCTATATGATGAAAGCCAGAGAACGGAATGTCGGCTGGCGGATAGACTACTTTATCGTTTCAGACAGGTTAGCCCCTTGTGTCAAAGACGCGCTGATTTATTCTGACATCCTGGGCAGCGATCATTGCCCCGTCGGCTTAGAAATCGACTTCACCAATTGCGCTGGATAAGAGCCTAAGATCTTAAACCAGCTCACATGGGAGCTCATTTCCTTCACTGCCTCCGCACAATTATCATCTTGGGCGTGCCCCACAAAATCAATATAAAAAATATATTTCCCCATGCTGTGTTTAGCCGGACGTGACTCAATTCGGGTCAAGTTAATATTGCGGCTGGCGAATGCCTTCAATACGCCAAATAAACTTCCCGGACAATCATCGTGAAAAGCAAAAACAAGTGAGGTTTTATCATCGCCGGTCGCTGCCAGCGCTTTGGTGCCAATAATTAAAAACCGCGTCTGATTAAAATCATTATCCTGAATGTTCTCCACGACCGGAGATAAATGATACAGTTGGGCAGCTGCCTTGCCGGCCACGGCACCATAGGCGCTGCCGTTTTTCTGTGCCATCTCACAGGCCTGCGAAGTACTCCCACAATTAATCAACTGGATATGGGGATACCGCTCTCGAAAAAATTCACTGCATTGCCCTAATGCCTGTTCATGGGAAAAAACATATTTAATATCAGCGATATTATCATTCATACTTAGTAGACAGTGCTCAATATTAAGAACGATTTCGCCGCACACAGTACTGTTCTGTAGTTTGACAAGGTCATCCATAGCGGTTGCAACCGCCCCGTGGGTTGAATTTTCAATGGGAATAACGCCGTGATCAAGCTGTCCTTGCTCAATTCCTTCAATAATAGCCACGAAGCTAGACATCGCAATACATTCTCCCGCCGCTGCAGCATTGACTAAGTAGCGACATGCTGCTTCATGACTGTACGATCCGGATGGCCCCAAATAGCCGATTTTCATCATGCCAACCCCCTCTGTTATACTGCGGCATAAATTTTCCGTACTGATGCCATAAGATGACCAAACTTTTCCGGTTTTAGCGATTGCGAGCCATCACAAAGAGCCTCTTCCGGATTATGATGGACCTCAATAATCAAGCCATCCGCCCCTACAGCCATAGAGGCCTTAGCCAACGGCTCAACCATTGACCATTTTCCGCAGGCGTGACTTGGATCAACGATAATCGGCAGATGGCTGAGTTCCTTGACCGCCGGGATGACACTCAAATCAAGAACATTCCGGGTGTACGTGTCAAAGGAACGTATCCCTCGCTCACATAAAATAACATTCGGATTGCCACCGGCAATAATATATTCTGCTGACATTAAAAATTCTTCTAAAGTGGCGCTTAACCCACGTTTTAAGAGAATGGGTTTACGGCTTCTGCCGGCACGTTTTAAGAGAGGAAAGTTCTGCATATTTCTTGCACCGATTTGAATAAGGTCGGCTTTTTCCTCAACAATATCAAAAGTTTCGATACACATAACCTCGGTAACAAACGGCAGTCCAGTCGCTTCTCTGGCTTTTACCAGCATATTGAGGCCTTCCTCGCCTAAGCCTTGGAAGCTATAGGGAGAGGTTCGCGGCTTATAGGCACCGCCTCTGAGCATTTTGGCCCCATGACCTTTCACAAGCATTGCTGTATGAATCATTTGTTCTTCACTTTCAACAGAGCAAGGACCTGCCATTACAGCGACATGACCGCCGCCGATTTTACAGCCGCCAATCTCCACGACAGTATCGGCCGGATGAAACGTCCGGCTGGCCAGCTTATAGGGCTGCTGAACCCGCAGGACTTTCTCAACATGCTTGTTTGCTTCAATAGCCCCGATATCAATACTTTTCGTATCTCCCACTAAGGCAAACACCGTTTGCTGCGTCCCTTTAACAGACGTGACTTCCATACCAAGCCTTTCCAGCACTGCCTGCACCTTCGCCACTTCTTCCCGGGGAGCCCCGGGTTTCATTACAATTACCATTAGAATTCCTCCTTGTGATCATTCTTGTTTTATAAAATAAAAGAAGAGGCTCTTTGGTAAGAACCTCTTCCTGCATTCCCGTATGTTATTAATATAAACTTCTGTTAATCCAGTATTTATATCAACCCGGTCATTACGAAATTCCCCAAAAAGTCAGCCTCATATTCAATTTTAGGAAAAGCAAAGTAACCAAAGCTAAAATAAAAGCCTTGGCTAAAAAAGCTAAACCAAAAATTGTTGTTCAGTTGAACTGCTTTTTGCATGTTTTCCATAATGACACCATCCATTATTTAATAGTAAAGACCTTGCGTCAATTGCTGATGTTATATTGTATTCAATATTACTCCTTTTTGTGTAACTATGTCAACAATTTTTCCGATATTGTTAATAATTTTGTTAACCAATTTTTAGCATCATCGCAACTTAGCCGCTCTTAACCCTTACACTCTAAATACCATCACAGCCTTTTGCAATTCTTCAGCCATATTGGCTAACGCTTGACTGGAAGCTGCAATTTCCTGCATGGCTGCCGATTGTTCTTCTGTGGCCGCTGAAACAGTCTGTGATTGTCCTGCCGTCTCCTGTGAAATATGCGCAATAGCGTCCACAGCAGTGACAATTTGACGGCTGCCATCCGCCATCTGCCGAACTTCAACTGAAACACCACTAATTTGCTTAATCATGTCATTAATCAGAAGGGCGATACTCCGAAAGGCCTCACCAGTGGTATTGACTGCATCCAGGCCGGTCTTTACCTCTTGATCGCCTGTATGCATAGCCACAATCGCAGCCTGAGTATCATTTTGAATTTCGATAATTAAACGAGCGATTTCTTCTGCGGCTATTTTAGACTGCTCGGCTAATTTTCTCACTTCATCAGCCACAACGGCAAATCCCCGGCCATGTTCGCCGGCCCGCGCCGCCTCAATGGCAGCATTGAGAGCAAGTAAGTTTGTCTGTCCAGCAATATTAGAAATAGTTGTAACAATACGGCCAATTTCCTCGGAGCGTTCCCCCAATTTAGCAACAACTTGAGAAGAACGAGAAACCGTCTTTTCGACATTACTCATTTGATCAATGGTCATTGCAACAGTTTTTTCGCCTTGATTAACCGCTAACGTTGTTTGCCCGGCAAGTGTTGCTAAATCATTAGAGTTGGCTGCAATATGTTCAATGCCTACCGCCATTTTACCAATGATCTCACTAGAAGAATTAATGGCGGTGAGCTGACGTTCAGTTCCTGCTGCCACATCGTTAATACTTTCAGCAATATGATTGGCTGCACCGGCCGATTGATCAGCACTTGCCGTCAGCTCCTCAGATGCTGCCGCTACCTGTTCTACTGAATGCGCCACTGCTTTAATCAGGTTGCGCATTTCGACTGTCATCCCATTAAATCCTGCCGCCAATTGACCGATCTCGTCTTTGGTTGAAACAGTTAACTCTTCCACAGTAAGGTCACCGGCTGCCACCTTTTGAGTCGATGCCAGTATCATAAGAATAGGAGCCGTAGCCCTTTTTGCTATGTACCAGGCAAAAACAAAAGTTGCCAGTAATATTGCGCCAACAACAGCGATCATTTTCTTGATAAATTGCGCCTGCAAATCATCGACAACCTGTTTCGAAGCCCCAACGTAAAACATCCCCATAGTATCTCCGGCTGCATTTTTAATCGGTACATAAGCTGTCTGATACTTTACTCCCACAACATCAGCTTCACCCAGATACATTTCACCTTGTTTTAATACTTTCTCAGCAACTTCCCGCGATGCTTGCGTCCCGGTCATTCGCTTTCCGTCCCGTTGGACATTTGTTGCCACACGTGTATCGCCCAAAAACAGTGTTACTGTATCATTCGTTAAATTCCCGATATGATCAATAATTGTGATTTCATTATTCATTTTTGTATTGCCTTTATATAAGACGCCGTCCGAGGTGCTCCACGGCCCAGGATACATTTGATCAATAATGGCCAGCCCTGTTTGAATGTCCCCCTTGGCTTTCTCAGTCATGGCACTATTTACTTGTGTTTTCATGTCTTGAATCGAAAATGCACCGACTAAAAATGATATTGTTAGGACAATCGCGATAGTGTATAAGGTTAACTTAGTGCCAATCCGTATATTCATTTTTCTAGCTCCTTTAGTGTATTCTCCAGCAAATAAAATTTCGATAATTATTTTTAATAAATATTTCTTATTTTGTAATATCATACCAATTTTTGTGGTTTTGGTCAAGAAAAAACAGCTTGCAATTGCAAGCTGTTTTTTAAATTGATCTATTTTACATTTTGATCATACTGCATATAAACCACATGGGTTTGGAGATATTCTTCGAGGCCGTGTTTACCGTCAGCACCGCCGATTCCTGACTTACGCCAGCCGGCATGGAAGCCCTGCATGGCTTCAAAGTTTTCTCTGTTAACATACGTTTCGCCAAATTTAATTTCCCGGCAGGCGCGCATCGCAACATCAAGACTGCGGGTGTAAATCGATGAGGTCAAACCATATTCACAGTCGTTAGCTAAGTCAATCGCCTCGTCAAGCGTCTTAAACGTCATGATCGGCAAAACAGGACCAAAGGTTTCTTTCTGCATAATGGCAGTATTCTGTTTGCAATCGATCAGAACAGTCGGTTCAAAATAGAAGCCCTTTTCTAATTGAGCCCGCTTTCCGCCTAAGACCAGTTTAGCGCCATCTAATACCGCCTGTTTGACAGCCGCTTCGACTTGCTCAAGCTGCTGCTTACTGACTAATGGTCCCATATCAATATCAGGCTGTGTTAATGGATTGCCGTATTTAGTATCCCGCATCGCGGCTGTCACTTTTTCAATAAAAGCATCGGCCACTGATTCCTGGACATAAACCCGTTCAGCACAATTACATACCTGGCCGGTATTAATAACCCGGGAATCACGAATTGCCTTGGCAGCAAGATCAAGATCAGCATCGGCCATAACAATTGCCGGGGCCTTACCGCCCAGTTCCAGCGAAACTTTTGTCACGTTTTCAGTGGCCGCCCGCATGACGGCAATACCGCCTTCCACACTGCCTGTAAAGCTGACCATGCCAACCTTGGGATGGCCGGCCAGGGCGTTACCGACAACCGAACCCGCACCTGATACCAGATTAAAGACCCCTTTAGGCAATGACGTTTTGGCCACAATTTTAGCAAACTCAAAAGCATTATTTGGTGTTTCCCGACTAGGCTTGATCACAATAGTATTACCAGTGACCAAAGCAGGCGCCATTTTGCGGGCAATCAGGAAGAACGGGAAGTTCCAGGGTAAAATCCCCCCGATAACTCCGATTGGCATTTTAAATAAAAATATATTTTCATTAGGCCGATCACTCTGAATAATCTCGCCCTCATATCGTCGGGCAAACTCGGCCATATAATCAATATAATCTGCAGTAAAATTAGCTTCTACCAAGGATAACGGCATTATCTTACCTTGTTCCTCGGCAATCACTTTTGCTAACTTTTCAGCATGTTCTCTGACCCCTTGGGCAATTTCCCGCAAATAACCGGCCCGTACGATAGCCGGCAGCTTAGCCCATGATTTTTGGGCTTGTTCGGCAGCTGCTACCGCCTCATTAACATCAGCAGCTGTACCTTCAGGCACCTCGGAAATAATCTCTTCTGTTGACGGGTTAATAACCTGGATCATCCGCCTCGACTTGTTTTCAACGAACTCGCCATTAATGAACATCTGATAACTTCTCACCTTAACGCCCCCCCTTATTTTACAACATATTATAAAAGGTTTGACATTATGAGAAGGATATCCTTCTATATAATTTTAATTTTCAGAAATTTAAACGGTTTGATACAGTTTAGACCATGCTGGACTCCGTTATTTACTTTCTCCTTTACAATAGCTAAAAACCCTTTTTAGACATTGTTCAAAAGCACGGTCATCTGATTCAATTCGCTTTTTAGGCCCTTTGGTACGCCCGCCGCCACGTCGCAGTTTTGCCTTAATCTCCCGTTCTTCCAGTAAAAACTCAATCCTATCGGAATGATATTCTCGCCCAAGTGGATTTATGCATTTGGCTTGCTTCCCCAACACCATGGCTGCCAAGCCCCAATCTTGGGTTATGACAACATCACCCGCTTCTGCTAAATTGATAATCTTTAGATCGGCCTCCTGCGAAGCGTTGCCGACAACCACATGGTGATCAGAAAAAATCGTATGATTAAAACTTGCCACAGTCCATACCGGAACCCCTTCACTCCGACCAAGCTGCTGGCAAATTTGCAGAACTTTCCTGGGACAAGCATCAGCATCAACAATTAATTTCATAGTTACCTGCCTTATCTAGATTTTAGCTTTTCATTCGCGTAGCATAGCCTAAAGTCCTCCAAACAAAAGAGACCCCCATGATTCAGGGAGCCTCTTGACAATACAAGCAAGTCGATTTGATCTAACGACATCGAAACTATTTGCCGCGACCAGTTTTTCTAACAGGCATTTTATTGTTTGCAACTTTTACCTTACCGGCTTTTTGAAATTGCTTATTGTTTTCATTGGCTTTTTTCTTTTTTTCTTGGAGCAGAGTGAGTAAATCCACGACATGTACCTCCTTTAATCAAATACTTGTACACCTCTATTCTACAATGCCAAAGATCTTTTGTCATCCTCCATTCTTCCCTGGCAAATGACAATGGCTTTCTTGCGATACTCTTTTTTAGACAACAATCAACAAATTTTCCCTTTTTGGAAGGAATCAGCACCTTCTAGTTCGAATATTGTCAATAGTTAAATGATCGGAAAGGAGAGAGATTTGATGGATAGTTCGAGTTCATCTTTTGAACTACGCAAATTTATGGCTCCTGAATTTGTATTTGGCATCCATGCAGCTGCGCTAGCAGGCCGTTATGCGCAAAATTATGGAGCACGCAAAATTTTACTCGTCACAGATGAAACGCTGCGAAAAACAACCCCTTGGGTTAATAACTTACAGCAAGGGCTGACCGATAGCCATTTGCCCTTTGTTACTTTCGACCAAGTTTCACCTAACCCCCGCTCTGCTCAAATAATGCGCGGCGCTGCTTTGTATGCCGAGGAAAATTGCAATGCCATTGTAGCACTGGGTGGTGGCAGCGTTCTTGATTGTGCGAAAGGAATCGGGATTGTTGCTTCCAATGGCGGGCATATTCTGGAATTCGAAGGAGTAGACCAAATCCCTTGTCCTATCCCGCCCCTTATTTGTATTCCGACAACTAGCGGGTCGGCCTCTGAAGTTTCTCAATTTGCCATCATCCTTGACGAAAACCGGAAAACAAAGATTTCCATTGTAAGTAAGGCAGTTGTCCCGGATATCGGATTACTTGATCCAGAGCTTACCACAACAATGGATCCGCATCTAACCGCATGCACAGGCTTGGACGCTTTAACTCACGCCGTAGAAGCCTATGTTTCGAATGCAAGCTCGCCCTTTACTGATCTTCATGCCCTCGAGGCAGTACGACTCATTTGGGCCTCGCTGGCGAATACCCTTGCTGAACCAGACAACCTGTACTTTCGAACGCAAATGCTCAAGGGCAGCTTGTATGCCGGCTTGGCCTTCTCAAATGCCATTCTTGGAGCTACTCATGCATTATCACATAGCCTCGGCGGCCGCCTTGACCTGCCCCATGGAGAATGCAATGCAATTTTGCTTGGACCGGTCATAGAATATAACTTTAAAGCCTGCCCCGAACGTTTCATAACCCTCGGAGAAATCATGGGGCTTCCACTTGATTCGATGCCGGAAGATGCTGCGGCCAAACTATTGTCAAAGACCATTGAAACCTTTCGCTGCACACTTGGCATAGACCATTCCTTACGCAGCCTAAACGTCACAGCTTCCGACATTGCCCTACTCGCTGCCAATGCAGCTGCTGATCCTTGTCTGGCAACCAATCCCCGGGCAATGAAACTACAAGATATCGAGGAGATTTATGAAAAAGCGCTATGAAGAAAAAGAATCAGTAAACTTCACACGAGAACTTCTTATCGGCTTGGGAGAAACCTCTGTTCGTAAGAACTATTATCCGGAACTCCAGAAGCGCATGGCTGAACTGGAACGCTTCCGTATATTACTTGATGAGATACACGACAGCATCTTCCTAATTGAACTTCCCTCTATGCACGTTGTCGATATGAACACAACGGCTCGCTTATGCCTAGGTCTTTCCAGCGATCTTGCTGACGAAGTTGACATCACGAATTTGTTCTCCCTTAATCTTAGCAAACACCTTACAGACTTTCATGAAAGTCTGACATTGGAATGTTTTTTCTATTGTGAAAAGGATACCCTTCCAGTTGAAGTCACAATAAACAAAACACCCCTCCAAAACCAAGATTACGCCATAATTATCGCTCACGATATTACCGCGCGGAGAAGATCCGAAGAACAGCTTCAGGCAACTCACGAAGAGCTCCACGCCAGCTATGAAGAGCTGGAGGCTTTATACGGGCATCTGTCCGCTGCTGAACAAGCGTTGCAAATAAAAGTCAGCGAACTGGAACAAAACCACCAATTTCTGCAGGAGAGCGAGGCCCGTTATCGTCTGGCTATGGAAGGCTCCAATGATGCGATCTGGGACTGGGATCTCATTAATGATAGTTTGACCATTTCCTCACATGGATATGACTCACTTGGTGTTACTGACGAAACCCGAAGAAGCCACAACGCTTTTTGGCGGTCCCATATCCACCCTGACGATCTTTCAATCCGCGAACACGCTTTGGCACAACATTTTACCATGCAGGCCCCTCACTATGAAGCCGAATACCGCTTTTCCCCTGCACCAGGAACCTGGGTGTGGATATTAGCAAAAGGCAAAGCTCTCTTTGACGACCAGGGCAAACCGATAAGGATCTCCGGCTCCCTGACCGATATTACGGAACGAAAAACGTATGAACAGCAGCTACAAAATCTGGCCTACCACGATATATTGACCGGACTTCCGAACCGGGCCTGCTTCTATGAATATCTGGATAAATTCATCGCTCAATGTGAACGCAACAGAGGATGCGGTGCCTTATTTTTGCTGGATATCGATAATTTCAAGCTAGTTAACGACGCTCTAGGCCATACAGCCGGTGACGAGCTTTTAAAGAAGATTGGATCCCGCCTTAAGAACCTCAATCTGGATCAAGCCATCATCGCCCGCTTAAGTGGAGACGAATTTGTTCTACTCCTGCCTGAAATAGGGTTGCCCGAATTGGAAATCTGGGCCAAGCGTATTCTAAGCCTTTTTGATCGCCCAATTGCTGTTAGCGGAACCAATCTTGCCATCTCATGCAGCATAGGGGTTTCTCCAATCTCTTCTGGTTCCTTATCAAGGAGTGACATTCTCCGCTATGCCGACACTGCCTTGCATCAAGCCAAAGCCGCCGGAAAAAAATCATTCCGCCTCTATAAACCGGAAATGCAAGAGGCCGTAACACACCGTATCCAACTTGAAACTGAGTTAAGGCAGGCTTTAGCCGCTAACCATCTGGTCATGTATTATCAACCACAGCTTGACTTGGCTTCCAACCGGATTACTGCCTTTGAGGCACTGCTTCGGTGGAAACATCCTGAAAAAGGCCTCATTCCACCCCTATCCTTTATCCCGCTGGCCGAAGAGACCGGGCTTATTATACCTATTGGAGAGTTTGCCCTCCGGTCAGCGTGCCAATTCGGGCGTCAACTCAACAAGTCCCAGTCGAATCCTGTCCGGGTTTCGGTCAACATCTCCGCCCGCCAGCTTATGCAGGATGACTTTGCCGCAACAGTCACCCGCATTATCGCAGAAGAGGACTACCCGCCCGAGCTTCTTGAACTTGAAATCACCGAAAGCGTATTGATAGAATCTTTCGCGGCAAATGTACAAAAAATCAAACTCCTGCAAGCCAAAGGCATCATAATCTCGCTCGATGATTTTGGTTCAGGGTACTCCTCTCTCACTTATCTCCGTCAGCTTCCCATTCACACGATTAAACTTGATAAAGACTTTATCCAGAACGTCGAAAAAGATCCCACTACACATTCTATCGTCAGAGCCGTTCTCAGCCTTGCCTATGATTTGAATTTATCTGTTATTGCCGAAGGTGTCGAAACTCTTGAACAACTTGAAGCACTGCGTTTGTTAAACTGCTCATACATTCAAGGCTATTTTATCAGCCGACCGATTCCAGCCGAGGAAGCGCTGTCCTTTTGCCTCAAGCAAAGCTTACTTGATAGTGAGACTTAATTCAGATGGTGTCTTAACGGATAAAATCCCATAACAACATAACATTTAACCCTGATACAACCGTCCCTATCAACAGCAGCACGAACTTCCGAAAGCTTGTATTCGCATACTTACCCATGACCTGGACCGATGATGTGAGATAAACCTGCAGAAAAATCGTCCACGGGAGTTGAACACTGAGCGCCATCTGTGAATAAATAAGCCCCTTAAAAGGATCGTTGATGACCAGGATGATGATAAGGGCAAATCCATAGGTAATCGCCACTCCCACCCATGAATGGCGATCCTTGATATCATAAGGCTCTTTAAATAAACCTGCAAAAATACTACCGCCGGCCATGCCGGCGGTAGTTGTTGATGCGATGCCGGAAAAAAGCAATGCAATAGCAAAGATAATCGCCGCACTATTACCCATAATAGGACGAATCATATCCTGTGCCTGCTGCAATTCAGTGACAGGCAGCTGATTAGCAAAAAAGACGGCCGCCGCCATAAGGATCATCGCACTGTTAATGGCCCAGCCAATACCCATCGACAGCAGCGTATCAAGAAATTCATATTTTAACTGCCGGCGAATAACCGCATCGTCTTCTATGTTCCATTGACGACTTTGAATAATTTCCGAATGAAGGAAAAGGTTGTGAGGCATAACCACTGCCCCAAGAACACTCATGACAATGAGCATTGACCCGGCAGGAAAAGACGGAATAACCCAGCCTGCGGCCGCTTGCTGCCAATCCAGTGGAATCAGGCTTACTTCAATTAAAAATGATAATCCAATCAACGACACAAAAGCCATAATAATTTTTTCCAGCTTGCTGTAGGAATTCGTCCATAACAGCCAGCCACAAAAAAGCGCTGTTAAGACAGCGCCAGCCTTTAGCGGTATGTTAAACAGCATCTGTAAAGCAATCGCCCCGCCCAGAATTTCCGCCATCCCGGTGGCTACCGCAGCGCCTACTGCTGAGAACAACAGTGTCCGTGACAGCCAAGGCCGCAAATAGATTGTGGCTGCCTCTGACAAGCATAAACCTGTGGCAATACCAAGATGCGCCACATTATGCTGCAGGACAATCAACATAATGGTGGATAGCGTGACCATCCACAACAAGGTATAGCCATACTCCCCACCAGCCGCCATATTAGCCGCCCAGTTACCCGGATCAATAAACCCAACTGTTACTAACAAGCCTGGCCCAATATAGCGCAGAATTTCTTTAGCTTTTAAACTAACCGCATGCTTTTCTTTAAAATAGGCAATAACTCGATTCATGATCTCTGCTGCACCCCTCAAAACACTCTCTATCAATTAATAATTATTGTTTATATTCAATAACGCTCCTATCTTTTCCCCATTAGGCTGGACGACATCCTTAGCTATTGCAAATTCAACTTATCCGATGACTAGCCGCTCTTCTTCTTCTACAAGAGGGAGTAATACCCTAAAGGGCACAGGCGAGCGGCTAAGTCTCTGGATAAGGTTCGACTAGGATTCAGGTGGAGTTATCTGAATCAAGTCTCACTTTATACAGACGCTTTGCAATATACATCTCTGTATCCGCCTTTTTTATAAGAGCATCAACTGATATTGGGTTTTCTGGATCATATTCCGCAAATCCTTGGCTTAAACTCAGGAGGTACTTATGATGTTGTTCTGTATTATAGACATCAATAAAGCCTTCAATTTTTGTCCAAATTTCCATGGCTTTCGTCAAGTTACAATCTGGCAGTATAAACAGAAATTCATCACCGCCAAATCGGCATACACCATCAGATCTGCGTATTCCTTTCAGTAATAATCGACTAGCAGCTTGAATTAGTTTGTCACCTTCTTGGTGACCATAGGTATCATTCACCATTTTTAGATGATTTACGTCAACAAAAATAATTGTTAATTTATTGTTGTTCTTAGCAGCATCATCGATTTTTTGTTGTAAAAAAGTCAGACCTGTACCGCGATTTAATAATCCAGTAAGATAGTCCGGTGTTTTTAAAACCTTCATTTGATCCTTTGCTCTTTTGCGTTGAACAAGAGAGATTGTGCTTAAAAGAATTAATAAAACTACCAAACCCAAGATGAAATACTTTTCATTGTTGGAATCAGGCCTATTCATGATTATGCTATCGACAGGCAGCAACGACTGATCAATATTATATTTGATTAGATATTGGTAATCAAACATATATTTATTAGGACTTTGTTTGACAACTGGTATATCTTGCGGCTTCTCCCCATCAAGGATGCGCAACAGAATGGAAGCTGCTGTTTCACCTTGATAATAACCACTTGAAAGCATCCCGCCAACAATACCTCGCTTCATATAAAAATCCCAAACTGAGTAAATCGGTACAGCGGATTTTTCTGCAATGATACGAATGCTTTCCTCATACGAAAAAATGTTGTTAGATTTATCTTTGTTGAAGCTCAGTAATAAAATAATTGTATCATTAGGCAACTTAGCTACACGATCTTGTATTTCAGATATATTCATATCTTCATAAAATGTAAAATTAATTGCGGGAAATCGGGGAATGACATCAGTTAATAATTTTTTGTTCTCCTGCCCGGTAACACTTCGGTCATTAATAACAACAACATTTCTGACTATTGGCTGTAATTTCAATGCAACTTCGATGGTTTTTTGCACATCAAGCACTTCAATAATACCGGTAATTAAATGATTATCAGCAAGACTACTCTCTTGAAAATAATTCACACCACAAAATACAATTGGTATATTAGGCAAAATTTCCCGACCATATTTAAGCAGAAAATTATAGGCATCATCATCAGAGGTAATTACTGCATCAAAATGTTTATTTTTGAATTTATATTTATATATTTCGTATAATTTCGGGATATATTCTGGGCCACTATTTTGTTTAGTATCCATAAATTCATAATACACATCAGTATTCGTATTCGCATTTAAAATAGACTTAATACCCGCGATGACATTATCTGTCCAGGTCATGCCACTATGGTATGAATTGAGTACTAACACTTGTTTTTTCCCGGAGTAAGTATCATTAATGATAATACTTTCTTGTGGCAAATCAGAAGGTTTGATATTAAATCGTTTCATCTGAATACTATCAAACATATAATGGTTAGGACTTTCTTTTATGATGGGAATATCTGAAGGTTTCTCGCCGCGTAAGATTCTTTGGGCAAGATTGGCTGCTAGTTCCCCTTGGTAGTAACCACTGCTAAGCATTCCACCCACAATCCCATCGCCTAGGGAGAAATCCCATACGCCATAAATAGGAACAGTGCTACTCGCTGAAATCTGGGATATACTATCAGCGTAGGAAAACTTATGCCCTGACACATCCTGAAAAAAAATCAAGAATAAAACCAAACTATCAGAAGGTAGATGAGCAACTTTTTCTTTGATTTGCTCCATATCATACTCTTCCAAGGATATGAAATTAACTCGGTCTTTAAATAGGGGAATTGCTTCTTGCAAGGTTTTCCCAATTGAATTTCCAGTCATCGTATTATCGTTTATCACATAGATATTTTTGGTGTTTGGGTGCAATTTCAGAGCGATATCCAGGGTTGATTTAATATCTTGTCCCTCTACGACACCAGTAATAAGGTTTTGATCAACCAGCATAGATTCGGTGAAATAATTGACACCACAAAAAACTATCGGTGTATTGGGAAATAGTTGGTCATGGTACTTGAGTAAAAAGTCAAAGGCCGGATCATCAGAGGCAATGATGGCATCAAACTTTTTGCCATTAAATTTATATTTATATGTTTCAAAGAGTTGATAAATATAGTTATTGTCAGATATTCTGTGTGTATCCATATATTCAACTTGCAGATCAATATTCCGGGCATTTGGAGCAAATGAAGCAGTAATTCCCTCAACAATATTATCACTCCATTTATAGTCTTTATGATAGGAATTAAGCACTAAAATGGACTTTTTGGGACTACTTTGAGCAAAACTTGACGGCATTGCGCTACTCATCAAGATCATTGTTAGTAAGAGCAGACAAATGTATCGCCTTATTGAAATAAGGTTCATTACAGCCCTACCTCTCCTTTAGAGTCCAATTATTTATAAATTTCTGCTTATTAATCTAAATTTCAACATCTTGTGCATAGCTTCCTGCATGATTATGGAAGCTTGTTTGCATAAAAATGGGGCTGCTTCGAATAGGTTTAAGAACCTATTCGAAGCAGCCCCATAATCTCTCACCCTATTATTCCTTATCCGATAACAAATCTGAAGCAAACTTATCAAACAGCTTCAGAAATTCTTCATAGCCTTCTTTCACCAAGTCTTCCTTTGGGATAAAGCGCAACGCTGCTGAGTTAATGCAATAACGAAGCCCCGCTGGAGCAGGCCCGTCATTAAAAACGTGTCCTAAATGCGAATCTGACGCTGTACTGCGGATCTCGGTTCGAGTCATTAAATGGCTTTTGTCAGTTTTCTCTTTGACCTTATCTGCCGCAATAGGCTTGACGAAGCTAGGCCAGCCGCACCCTGAATTAAACTTATCAAGGGAAGTAAATAAAGGCTCACCCGATACAATATCAACATAAACACCTGGGCGTTCGTTATCCCAGTACTCATTGCGAAACGGCGGCTCGGTGCCGTTTTCCTGGGTCACAGCATACTGAAGAGGAGTCAGTTGCTTTTTTAAGGCTTGCTTATCATTTGGCTTGCTGGTTTTTCCGTTCATTTTACACCGCCTGTTTCAAAAGTATGATCAAGTCGGAAATCCCTGCATGCGCAAGGGCTTTTCAAGGCTGCTCTTTGCCAATAAAGATTCATCATTGAAAATTTGTACAGTAGGACCGTCAGCAAGAATCTTCCCCTCAGCCAATACAATTGTCCGTTCACAAACATCTAAAGCAAGATCCAAATCATGGGTGGCAATAATACGTGTGTGTTTAAACGATTTTAACAAGTTAATCAATTTTCGCCTGGCCAAAGGATCAAGCCCGGCGCTCGGTTCGTCCATGATAAGCACATCTGGCAGCATCGATAGCACTGTAGCAATGGATACTGCCCGTTTTTGCCCGCCTGATAACTTATAAGGCGGGCGATGAATGAGGGAAGCCGCTCCAACAATTTCGAGAGCTTCCATTACGCGTTTTTCCACTTCTTCAGGAGGCAACCCTAGGTTAAGTGGGCCAAAAGCTACATCGTCAAAAACCGTCGGCATAAAAAGCTGGTCATCTGCATTTTGAAAAACCATTCCTACGCTGCGCCGGACATGAGGCAAGGTCTGTTTATTAACAGGATAGTCACCGACACGGATTGTACCCTTTGAGGGGACAAAAATCCCAGCAAGGTGAGAAAGCAAGGTCGATTTACCGGCTCCGTTAGCACCGACGAGGGCAACAGCCTCACCATGGAGAATACGGCATGAAATCCCATTCAAAGCCGCTGTCTGATCAGGGTAAACATATTCAACATCTTTTAATTCGATGATGTGATGACTCACGAGAAACCTCCCAGCAGCATCCTGCCCAGCCAATGCGGAATATTGACTAGCCGTACAAGCACGAAAAACACTGTCCAAACCACCAGAAAAGCAATATCCCCTGTCCGGATTTTCCAAGAGCGCATAATGCGCACTTGTCCGTCAAAGCCGCGGCACATCATCGCCTGATAAATTCGCTGGGCACGATCTAAGGTACGCAATAACAAAAGGCCGACTAATGAACCCCAAACCTTAAAGCCAACCCCATTCCGATAGGGTGCTCGCAGCGAGTGAGCCCTGATTGTTTTCATGACTTCCTCAATTAAAACATATATGTAACGGTACATAAATAAAATCTGAATCACAATAATGCGCGGAACCCTTAATTTTGATAACGCTAGGCCGATGGCATCCATACTTGTTGTTGCAACTAAAAGGAGCGTTGCTGAAACAGATAACGTGAATCTAAGCAGAATTGATATAAATGAAATCAGTCCGCCTGATACCGCAAAGGATCCAATATACGCATAAGTTGCTTGATCTAAAAACGGATTGAATATCCCAATAAACAATACAAAAGGCAGTGTTAGCAGCACTCGTTTAAGAAGAATCGCGACAGGTATATTACCTAACCCGATTAAAAAAGCCGGATAGATGAACATCGGAAAGAGACCCACTAGCTCATATTTTGAGAAAGAAGCAACCATGACGATGAACAGTAAGGTTGTAACAACCTTAACACCTGGGTGCAGCTGATGAATGAGCGAATCCTGTGCCGCAAGCTCATCAAAATGTCGTAACTCTAACCACCGATGCTCAATTTTATTCATAGTAACTCCTAAACAACTTGGGATGCAGCCAATAATTAATGAGCAAACTTTTTATGCCTACGGTGCACTATTTGCAGCAGTTTGCCAATGCCCCCTGCTACGACTAAGGTTAAAATTGAACCAACAACACCGGCTGTTGACAATCCACTGTCCACGGCCGCCCACGCAGGAGCTTCTTGTCCGCTGGACGGCTCGCCGGCAGCCTGATTAGTGTCCCTAAAGTTATAATCCGGAAAGATGGCTACTTTGTTCTGCAGATCAGCTAACACACCATAAATCCCCTCCGGCGCTTCTAACTCTTCCAGCCCAGTGACCTTTGTCACTGACCATTCCAGGCCATCCGGATCACCAGAAGCAAACCAAGATAACATCCCACCTGTGACAAGGGCGACAACCAGCATGATCGTTAAAATCGGTTTTAGCGAAAGGTTGCCCAACGTCTTACCACTAGGGAAACCTTGAATAATTTCGGCACGCTCTTTGAAAATAAATAATATCACGGCCGTTGTGACTAATCCTTCAACAAGACCAATGGCCAGATGAATGGACTGCATGACAATTAGAAAAGTCGTAAATGGCAGTTCAGAAATACCTGACAGAAAGGTTTCAACAACAACACCAAACGCCCCTAATTGTAAACCAATGACGGCGGCAAGACTTGCACCAATGGCGATTCTCTGTTTAGTGATTTGATCACCGACAATTTTCTTATAGAGCAAAGGATAGGCAATAAAACACGGGAAGAAGCCAAGATTAAAGATATTACACCCCAGCGCCAATAATCCACCATCAGCAAAAAATAAGGCCTGGATGGTTAGAATAGATGCCATCGTTAAAAAGGCCGTATAAGGACCAAGCAAGATCGCCAATATCATAGCTCCGCCCAGGTGCCCACTCGACCCGGTAGCAGGAATCGAAAAATTAATCATTTGCACAGCAAAAATAAAAGCGCCCATGACGCCCATCAGCGGGATCTTTTTATCATCAATCTCTTTCTTAACTTTCTTAGCCGAATAAGAAATTAACCCAGCTGTCACCACCCACATGGCACTTCCTACTGCAGGGGAAATTAGCGCATCTGCCATATGCATAATTAAACACTCTCCTTTACAATACTACTCCCAAAAATAATCTCTCCCCCGATTCTTGCAGGGTCATGACCTTCGTAGTCATAATTATAAAGTGAGACTTGATTCAGGCGGAGCTTTAACTCCACCTGAATCTTAGTCGAACCGTATCCAGGGACTTAGCCGCTCTTAACTCCCACTTGTAGGGAGTCTTAGAGCGGCTTGGTCATCGGATAAAGTGAGTAAAAAACACCTATGCGGCTCTTCAGAGTCCGCGTTAAGGACAATATACATACTTTTCGATGTGAACTGATAAATTTCCTTGTAAAACTTATCATAATTTCATAATGTTCCGCGAAGTTCACACTCTCTGCACTTGCTCCCACACTGATTTCCGTTCGGCAACTGCACAGGGCTTCCTAAGCACTTGAAGAACATCGTCTACATAACTTAACTTACGCATTCCGATCAGGACCGTTGTGATCCCTTCTGTTGATCGCAGTGCCTGTAAGGCCAAGTGCCTAAGTGAGGGCGCACTCTGCCACTCGCCATCAAGCGCGGCCACCCTTTTACGAAATTCTCTCGCTTCACGCGCCGCATTGCCCTTATAGACGTCTTCTGATAGCCTAATCAACTGATTGCCCTTGATTGCGTTAAGCGGACGATTGATGAGAACGCCCAAGCCCTGCCTGACCGCAAACGCCAGCGCACTTTCCGAACCAGGTTGATTGGCTTCTGTAATCGCCCCTGTCTCGAATAGATTGCAAGGAAACTCAACTACCCGAAAGTGATGATCCGGACTAATGGCCACAGCCAGATCCCAGATTTTTGCTAATGGCGTGAAATTATACTCTTGCTGCGGGCTCACAAAGGTATTCGAACTAATACCATAGCAGCTAATCCGTCCCTTCGCGACCTCAGTTTCAAGATAAATAAAAGCCGCCCTGATCCTGCGCAGATATTCATGTTGCGCGTCAATTCGAGTAATTGACTGTTGCTCAGCCCAGTTTAAATAGTATTCAGGATTATGCAGCAGGTAACAATCAATTGTCTCAATACCTAGACGTTCTATACTGCGGCTTATCTGGTCAGCTAAAAAATCAGGATGAATACAATGCTCTAATTCCTCGGCGTAATGAACAAGGTCCGGGAAAGCCCGCCCTTCTGCCTGCCATTCTTGGCTTATCTGGTAATTTTCACCCTGAAGATAACCTCCCTTTGAAACGACAACAATTTCTTGCCGCCGAATCACTTCAGCCCTCACCAGTTCAGTAAGCACACTGCCGACTAGGCGTTCCGATCCACCATCAGCATAGTTTGCACTTGTGTCAATGAGATTAACCCCTGACCGAAGAGCATAGGCTAAAGCCTGGCAATGCTCCGGAATCTTTGCGTCCACGCGATAACCACCAAAGCCGGCTTCACTGACAATAAGACCGGTTCTCCCTAAAGATCGATAAGATAGTTCGGGATTACATCCAGCATACTCAAGCGTACCGGAATGAGTCGCACAACCAAATAACATGTTTTCCCCCCTCCCATACTATTTCTCCTCAAGACTAAACATCTAGTGCGACCAATTACCACGAAGGCAATTCGCAAAATAAGCATCCCCTATGGTATTATTATAGCAAGATCCATTACGAACAGAGGAGATTTTGGCGTATGAATAAACAAGCCATCACATGGCTATACAAAGAATTGCCTGATCTTGCCGCCAAAGGAGTGATCTCGCCAGAAACAGCTGAAAAAATCAAGAATCATTATGGTGCTATCGAAGATAACCAGGGCTCCAGAACCTTCCTTATGGTTTTTGGTGTAATCGGCGTTCTCCTAATTGGACTGGGAATCATCCTGTTAATCGCCCACAACTGGGAACAACTCTCACGAATCAGTCGTCTTATGCTCTCGGTCAGCCTGCTTCTCGCCGCCCAGCTAACTGCCGGAACCGTGCTTTACCTTAAGCCTAATAGTAAGGTCTGGCGTGAATCGGCGGCGACTTTACACATGATCATGATTGGTGCAGCCATAGCCTTGGTCGGACAAACCTATCATCTCACCGAGGACACCGATATGTTTTTGCTAACCTGGCTGTTATTATCACTGCCGCTGCTTTATCTGATGACATCCAGTAGTGTCGCCACCCTGTACATTATGGGCGTAACGCTCTGGGCCACCAACAACAGCCATTTCGGCCTGGAAAGCCAACTGGTCTGGGCTCTGCTCGGCCTGGCGCTACCTTATTATTGGAAGGTGATTAGACAAGAGCGCACTGCGAACACGACTAGTATTTTAGCTTGGATATTCAATATTTGCTTCTACTTTTGTTTTACCACAGCATTTAGTCATTATATAGATCACTTCGGCTTCCTTATCTATAGCGCCTTATTTACCATCAATTATCTCATCGGTCTGTTGTGGTTTAATGCTGCTGATGAAAAGTGGCGAATCCCTTTTAAAATTATCGGTTTAGCAGGTAGCACAGTTATTATTTTCATGTTAACTTTCAATAGCTTTTGGAATGATCTCCGCTTAGCCTCCCAAAACATTAATAAACCAGAAATTTTTCTCGCTGTATTGCTTGTGGCAGTAACGATAATCGGTATCCTTATGGTTACGCGAAAACTAGGCCGGCAGTTGCTTCCCTTCGCTGTCGCTCCCGTAATAATCGGTGCGGCGCATCTGTTCCAAAGCTTTGATGCGAGTGGAATTACCGCCACACTTATTATGAATATTTATATGTTCATTCTCAGTATCTTCGTTATTAGTACTGGGACCCGCAACAACAGCATCGGTACTGTTAATATCGGCATGGTCATGCTTGCCGTGCTTATTGTTGCCCGTTTTCTTGATATTAATTTCAGTTTTGTTGTCCGCGGGCTGGTCTTTGTCCTCCTCGGCATCGGATTCCTGGTGACGAATTGGATTATGGTACGCCGCAAAGCGAGGGAACAAAAATGAAAAATAACAAATTAGTTATCTTATTATTCGTTGCTGTTGCGATTATTCAACTGGCTGCACCACTTTTCATGGCGTGGCACTGGGAAGATGTTCTTCAGACCGGCCAACGATTCTACTGGCAAACAGCGCCGGTTGATCCCTATGACGCGTTCAAAGGCCGCTATATTGACCTTCGCTTTAAAGAAACTAGCGGACCGGTGCTTGACAAGGAAAACCTAGAATACGGACAGACAGCCTACGCCGTAATCCAAGCAAACGCTGATGGTCAGGCTACCATCAGCGGCGTGAGCGCTAAACAGCCAACCGCATTCCCTTACGTAAAAGTAAAAATGCTCTATATTGAAAACAACACTGCCCATGTTGAGTTACCTTTTAAACGCTATTACTTGCCAGAGAACATGGCGACGGCTGCTGAAAGTGCCTATCGGGAAAGCGCCGGCAAAACAGGGATTGCTGCCATCCGCCTAAAAGACGGCTATGGGGTTATTGAGCAATTATATATTGACGACAAAAGCCTCGAGGACTACTTGAGTGAAAATCGCCGTTAGATTTAAAGGTAAGTGGCAAGCGAAGGGGGCGCTTCTGTTCAGCAGGAGCGTCCCCTTGTTATACAGGCATCACATATTCACCTTTACGGTTATAAAGTGAGACTTGATTCAGATAGAGTTTTAACTCAACCTGAATCCTAGTCGAACCGTATCCAGGGACTTAGCCGCTCGCCTGTACCCTTTGGGTATAGAGCGGGTTAGTCATCGGATAACTGTGAAGTACAGTGCGGACAGCGAACTGCTTTTAACGGGATTTTACTCAGGCAAAATGAGCACTCCTTATCAGTAACGGCAACTTCTTCCTGTTTCTTTAATTTATTTGCTTGCACCACGATGAGGTAGACTGCAAAAGCAACAATTAAAAAATCCAACAGAGTATTAAGAAAGACACCATAATTAATTGTAGCTGCCCCTGCTGCTTTAGCAGCTGCTAGGGATGGATATGTCTTATCCGACAGATTGATAAAAAGATTTGAGAAGTCCACTTTACCTAAAAGCAACCCAATCGGCGGCGTAACAATATCACTAACAAATGAGGAGACAATCTTCCCAAATGCTCCGCCAATAATAATGCCCACTGCTAAATCTAAAACATTCCCTCGTGCAATAAAAGCCCTGAACTCTTTTAACATAGTTACCGCCCCCAGTCTCCATTCAATTCAACGACTAAGTTAAAGACCTTTCTTGCTATATTTCGCCATTCTTCTTAATTTCCCTTTTGATGTTTAAAGCCGCTAAAACTTACCATACTAGTAATAAACTGTGGATTGTCAACAGTAAATCAGACAACTTTTTTAAGGGCTTGATGTCGAAATTGAACAGGGGTTAAATACCCCAGTGTTCCGTGAATCCGATGCTTATTAAACCAATTGACATAATCGTATAACT
>JAQWAQ010000031.1 GCA_028707635.1 Negativicutes bacterium | reverse complement strand
TCCAGGCCGTGATGTTATTATTGAGCGAGTCATGAAAAGGATAAAGCCAGGGGCGATCATTTTAATGCATGCCTCGGATACACCGGTGCAGACGGCAGATGCCCTACCCATTCTTTTGCAGAAAATTAAAGCCGAGGGCTATGAAATTGTGACAGTCGGAGAGTTATTGACCAAGTATGCTGACAAAGGGATCCAACGTCATTAACTAATAGTGCTACAGGGATTGCACGGATTATCCGAACAATCCTTTTTATTTTTGCATAGTTTATTCGTAGTAACAGGCAGGGAAATAATAGTGTAAACGCGAAATAAAATAAATTAGCTCGAAATAGCTCGAACGACTTGGTCATCGGATAAAGTGAGACTTGATTCAGATGGAGTTTTAACTCTATCTGAATCCTAGTCGAACCATATCCAGGGACTTAGCCGCTCTGCACTCCCTCTTGTAGAGAAGGGAGTCTTAGAGCGGCTTGATCATCGGATAAAAACACTGGTTTTCGATAAGCCTAACAGCGTAGAACCGACTCATTCCAGCTACCGCTTGAGTTAAAGCGCGTCATATTGTAAAAGGTGGCGAATTTATGGATATTATTACAGGAGCAAAGCAAAAAGTGTTGACTGGCGGGAGGCTTGATGCCGCTGAAGCATTAGCGCTTTATCAGCATAGCGACCTGCTCGAATTGGCTAGTCTGGCCCGCAGTGTAAAGGAAAGGAAGTCTGGGCATTCGGTATATTTTAATGTGAACCGCCATATTAACCTAACTAACATTTGCGGCTCGCGCTGTCCGCTATGCGCTTTCGGGTGTGATGCTGATAGTGAAGGCGCTTTTATTTTGGACAAGAAGGATGTTCAGAGCTTAGCTTCACAAGCCGCGGATGACGCACCGGATCTGACTGAAATTCACATGGTAAGTGCGCTCCATCCGGACAAGCCTTTTGACTTTTACCTTGATATCGTAGCAACGGTGAAAGAAGTTTTACCCAAAGTTCATTTAAAAGCATTTACTCCAGTAGAAATAGTTCACTTTGCTAAGAAGTCAGGACAGAATTATCATCAAGTTTTACAGCAATTAAAAAAGGCTGGTCTTGACTCGTTGCCGGGCGGCGGGGCTGAAATTCTCGACGACAGTATTCGTAAAATTATTTGTCCGAACAAAGCAACGACAAATGAGTGGATTGAAGTGATAATAACAGCTCATAAGCTCGGCATTCCGACTAATGCCACAATGCTTTACGGTCATATTGAAACAATTGAGCAGAGGATTAATCATCTTATTACTTTACGTGAAATACAAGATCAAACACAAGGGTTTCAGGCCTTTGTTGCTTTTCCCTTCCATCCGGGTAATACCGGCTTTTCGAATTTAACTCGGGTTTCTTCTTGGGAAGATTTAAAGATGATTGCTCTTGCTCGGCTTATTCTAGATAATGTTGATCATATAAAAGCCTTTTGGATGATGCTGACAATGCCGATTGCCCAATTGGCACTGGCTTTTGGCGCTGATGATTTGGACGGTACAGTTGTTGAAGAGAAGATTATTCACGCTGCCGGGGCCGAGACTAAAAAGGGGATTACTAAGGCAGAGATTGTCGAACTGATTAGCGAGACCGGCTATACGCCGGTTGAACGTGATACATTCTATAAACCGGTAGGTATTTTGGGGTAGGAGTGATGGTAATGACACAACCACGTTTAGGACACATTAAGTTTATCAATTGTCTGCCCTTAACCTACGGATTAATTCACGGTGGTTTTGGACAAGGCTTATTCGTAGAGCAAAATGTCCCGGCGCAGCTCAATGAGCACCTGGTCAGTGGCTTGCTGGATGCAAGTCCGGTATCATCGATTATTTACGCTCGTAACAGCAAAGACTTGCTTCTTTTGCCTGATGTATCGATTAGCGCAGATGGAGCGCTTGAAAGTATATTGCTTGTAACAAAACGGCCTATTGACCAATTAAGGGATGCCCGGATTGCTTTGACGTCTAAATCAGCCACATCTCACTGTTTGCTTAAAATTGTACTGCATAATGCGTATAAGTCTTCACCGGATTATTTTATTAGTGGTGTATCACTTGATGCGGGCGTGCTCGATCACGCTGATGCTGTTCTTTTCATTGGTGATGAGGCTCTTTATAACTATCATAATCGTAACGATAGTTATTATTATTATGATATTGGTGATGAATGGAAAAAAATGACTGGTCTTAGAATGGTCTATGCATTATGGGTTATAAACCGTCAATTTGCAAATGATAATTTCGAGCATGTTCAAGCATTGCACAATGTTGTGACAAATGGCTTTGAGTATGGCCTTAAGTATCTTAATGATGCTGCTGCTACCATGATTGGTAAGGTGCCGTTTACTACACAGCAGATTATTCATTATATCGGTCTTTTAAATTATCAATTTACGCCAGATCATCAGCAGGCAGTTCTTACCTTCTATCGACTGGCCCATGAATTAGGGTTGGTTGAGCATGTTCCTAGCCTGGAGTTTGCGGAGGTAAAAAAATGATTGCGTTAAAACATTCTGAAGCTGTTAATATGTTGGTCGATGCAGATATTCTTGAATTAGGCAAGCAGGCTAATGCTGTCCGGCAGCAAATTCATCCTGGTAATGTTGTAACTTTTGTAATTGACCGTAATATTAACTATACCAATATATGTACAAACGAATGCCGCTTTTGTGCCTTCTTCCGACCGAAAGACCATCATGACGCTTATTTATTGCCGCAAAGCGCAATTATGGATAAAATCCAAGAAACAATTGACGCTGGCGGTACACAAATTATGTTGCAAGGTGGATTGCATCCTGATTTAGGGTTAGAGTATTACCTTAATCTTTTGCAGGCAATAAAAAAAGCCTTCAATATTACAATTCATTCCTTTTCACCGGCTGAAGTCGTTCATATTTCGCACAAAGCTGGACTGAAAATCCCTGAAACTCTCTATCGGCTCAAGGCGGCCGGCCTTGATTCATTGCCGGGTGGCGGCGCCGAGATATTAGTGGATGAGGTCCGGCAACGGGTAAGTCCCAAAAAGATTAGCGCTGGAGAGTGGCTAACCGTGATGGAAGAGGCTCATAAAGTTGGCCTTGAAACAACGGCAACAATGGTAATCGGTATGGGTGAAACATATGCTCAGCGTATTGAGCATATGGAGAAGGTACGAGAACTTCAGGATAAAACTGGTGGTTTCCGTGCTTTTATAATGTGGTCCTTCCAGCCTGGCAATACCGCCTTGGGTGGTAAGAAAGTTTCATCATGGGATTATTTAAAAACGCTGGCTGTGTCTAGGCTATATTTGCATAACTTTAGCCATATTCAAGGATCATGGGTTACACAAGGACAGAACATAGGTCAATTAACATTGGCGTTCGGTGCCGATGATCTTGGCAGTATTATGCTCGAGGAAAATGTCGTTCGGGCAGCCGGAACCTCGCATCAAATGTCCACAGATAAGATGCTTAATGTTATTTGGGCGGCTGGTTGCATTCCTGCCCAGCGCGACACTGAATACAACATCATAAAGAGGTTTGATTAGCGAATAGCGCGATTGATTGAAAGGGGGTATAAACATGAATTTGCTTAATGTTGAATTTGCCGTTATCGGTGGCTCTGGCACATTATCCAGTGATTTTCCGTTGGGAGCAGAAGCTGAAGATGTGAAAATTCTTGCTGATGATTTGGAATTTGAGACACCTTATGGTCTAAGCCCGGCTTTTCGCCTGTTTAGCGTTGGCGACAAGCAAGTGTTGACCTGTAAAATGCATGGCTGGCGCAGCGGTGTGAACCGAGCTGATGCATCCAGGCAGGTTTTCTGGGCACTTAGAGAAGCCGGTGTGAAGCAGATTATTAGCGAAGGAGGAGTTGGTTCAGTTAACCATCTGCTCGACCCGCGCGATTTTATTATTCCGAATGATTATCTTGACTTGTCGGTGCGTAAAGATGTTGGTTTAGAGGGAAAATATCTATTAGTGATGCGTGATGCTTTGTGTCCCGAAATGCGCCGAACGCTTCTCGATACGACGAAGCAGCATTTTGATGGCCGGATTTTTTCCCGCGGTGTATATGCTGTAACCGATGGCCGGCATTTTGAGAGTCCGGCTGAAATAAGTATGATGCGTGGTCATGCTGATATTGTTGGTCAAAGTATGTGCCCTGAGGTATACTTGGCAAGAGAGATTGGGGCTTGCTATGCTGGTTTGTATTTTGTTGTTAATTATGGCGAGGGAATTGTTAAAGACTGGTCGCATCAAGACCTCCACGATATTTTTTATAATGATGCGCCAATGATTAGCCGGATTATCCTAGATACGATCAGGACACTTTCTGCGAAAGGTATTTGTGAATGTAACGATCTCCGCAAAGAAACGCTGTTAAAAGGTATTTACAACAAGTAGAATAATGTGGTATATTGTCAACTAATATTTGGCATGGTTTAAGGAGGAACAGAATTAATGTCCGAGCAAAAGGAAATGGTACTGGTGATGGACTTCGGCGGCCAATACAGTCAATTAATTGCCCGTCGTATTCGTGAGTGTGGTGTGTACTGTGAAATAGCTCCCTATAGCATTACTATTGATAAAATTCTTAAAAACAAGCCCAAAGCCATTGTGTTTTCGGGAGGTCCGTCAAGTGTTTATAGTGATAAGGCGCCGAAATGTGATGCAAAGGTTTTTGATTTGGGTATTCCTATTTTGGGAATATGCTATGGCATGCAGCTTACGGCTCACTTACTAGGTGGGAAGGTAGCGCATGCTGACTCGCGCGAATATGGCAATACGCATCTTTTTGTCGATAATGGCCAAGATTTATTCACTGAAATTAGCCGTGAAACTCAAGTATGGATGAGTCATGGTGATTATATTGATACTCCGCCGGAAGGCTTTACAATTACTGGTCACACAAATAGTACACCGGTGGCCGCAATGGCTAATAGTACCAAAAAGATTTACGGTGTCCAATTCCACCCAGAGGTTGTGCATACGCCAGAGGGTCAAAAAATGCTGCGTAATTTCTTGTTTAACATTTGCCGCTGCAGTGGTGACTGGAATATGGGGTCTTTTGTTGATCAAGCTGTTCAAAAAATTCGCGATCAGGTCGGGAATAAACGTGTATTATGTGCCTTGAGCGGTGGTATCGATTCCTCTGTTGCTGCTGTGCTTGTTCATCGTGCGGTGGGCGATCAATTAACCTGCGTGTTCGTTAATCATGGCTTTTTACGCAAAGGTGAACCTGAGCAAGTTGTAAAAACCTTCCGTGATGGATTTAACATGAATCTTGTTTATGTTGATGCTGTTGACAGATTCATGGATAGAATGGCCGGTGTTACTGAGCCAGAGAAAAAACGTAAAATCATTGGAGAAGAGTTTATTCGTGTGTTTGAGTCAGAAGCGGCTAAGCTAGGGGAAATTGATTTCTTAGTACAGGGAACCTTATATCCTGATGTCATTGAAAGCGGTACGGAGACTGCTGCTGTGATTAAGAGTCACCATAACGTCGGCGGTTTACCGGAAGATATGACTTTTAAACTTGTTGAACCACTCAGAGATTTGTTTAAGGATGAGGTCAGGGCACTGGCTCGCGAAATTAATCTTCCTGAAGATATTGTGTGGCGTCAGCCTTTCCCGGGCCCAGGACTTGCCATCCGTATTATCGGCGAGGTTACCAAAGAGCGGCTGGATATTTTGCGGGATGCTGATTCAATTGTGTATCAAGAAATAAAAAATGCCGGCTTGTACCGTAAAGTCTGGCAGTCCTTCGCTGTACTTCCAGCAATGAAGAGTGTCGGTGTTATGGGAGACGAACGGACCTATGCTTATACGATTGGTTTGAGAATTGTAGAAAGTGAAGATGGCATGACGGCCGATTGGGTACGGATGCCATATGAAGTACTAGATAGTATCTCCCGGCGCATTGTGAATGAAGTAAAAGATGTTAATCGTATTGTCTATGACATTACATCTAAGCCACCTTCCACGATAGAGTGGGAATAAAGATTATAATGTGATGCCAACAGTCTATGACCCTTAAGGTTTGACCTTACTGGGTTATAGACTGTTTTTTTTATAGAATGATTTATCTTTTATTGAAGGATTCTATTATCGTTTTAAGAATATAACAGTAGATAAAGAAAATTCAGTAATGACGAGGTAGGTGCTTGCCATACGACACATACCATGATTGCTATGCTGACATACCTAAGATACCTTGGTTGAAATGAAAATTATTCCTTCTGGCAAAAAATAATTTTCACTTCAGCAAAGTACACAGAAGAGTAATTGTTTGATGGAGGGAAGAGAAAAATGAAAAATAATCGAAAAATGAAGACGATGGATGGCAATACAGCAGCTGCATATGTATCTTATGCGTTTACCGACGTGGCGGCTATCTATCCGATTACACCGTCTTCGACGATGGCTGAGCTAGTCGATGAGTGGTCGGCAAAGGGTCAGGAAAATCTTTTCGGGCAAACGGTTCGTGTCGTGGAAATGCAGTCAGAAGGCGGCGCTGCTGGTGCTGTACATGGTTCGTTGCAGGCAGGGGCATTGACTACTACATATACGGCTTCGCAAGGATTATTATTAATGATTCCTAATATGTATAAAATCGCCGGCGAGCTTCTTCCGGGGGTATTTCATGTTAGTGCCCGTGTTGTTGGCGCCAACGCCATCAGTATTTTTGGTGATCATTCTGATGTTATGGCTACTCGGCAGACTGGTTTTGCTATGCTGGCGGAAAGTAGCGTACAGCAGGTCATGGATTTGTCAGCGGTGGCACATTTATCGGCCATCAAAGGGCGGGTACCGTTCCTGAATTTCTTTGATGGTTTTCGCACTTCACATGAGGTGCAAAAGATTGAGGTATTAGATTATGATGAGATGGGGAAACTCCTGGATTATGATGCAGTAGATGCTTTTAGAAGAAAAGCACTGAATCCAAATCATCCTGTGTTGCGCGGGACAGTGCAAAACTCGGATACATACTTCCAACAGCGTGAGGTAACAAATCGTTATTATCAGGAACTACCGCAGATTGTTGAGGATTATATGGCAGAAGTCAGCAAACTTACAGGTCGGGAATATCATCTGTTTAACTATTATGGTGCCAAGGATGCTGACAGAATGATCATAGCTATGGGTTCTACCTGTGAAGCTATCGAAGAAATGGTCGACTATCTCAATGCTAACGGTGAAAAAGTCGGTTTGCTTACGGTGCATCTCTATCGTCCATTTTCTATTGAGCATTTTTTCAAATACATTCCCAAAACAGTGAAGAAAATTGCTGTATTGGATAGAACAAAAGAGATGGGAGCATTTGCTGAACCCTTGTACCTTGATGTTAAGTCAGCTTTTTATGGTAATTCATGGCAGCCTGTCATTGTGGGTGGCCGTTGCGGCGTAGGCGGTAAGGATGTTATTCCTAGTCACATAAAAGGTGTTTTTGATAATTTAAAACTGGAACAGCCAAAAGATCATTTTACAGTAGGCATTGTAGATGATTTGACTCATCTCTCGCTGCCATTTGGCGAAGATATCGATACTACTCCGCTAGGCACAAAAGCTTGTAAGTTTTGGGGGCTTGGCTCTGATGGCACTGTTGGGGCTAATAAGAGTGCCATCAAAATCATCGGTGATTATACTGATATGTATGCACAAGCCTATTTCGCCTATGATTCCAAGAAATCCGGCGGTGTGACCATTTCGCATCTCCGGTTTGGCAAGCAGGTTATTAAGTCGCCATATCTCATTAACAAAGCTGACTTTATCGCTTGTCATAATCAGTCTTATGTTGATAAATATAATGTGTTGGATGGATTAAAACCGGGCGGTAACTTCCTTTTGAACTGCATTTGGACGGAAGATGAGCTTGATAGTAAGTTGCCTGCAGCCATGAAGCGATATCTGGCGAAAAATAAGATCAATTTCTATACTATTGATGCTGTCGGCATTGCCCAAAAGCTAGGACTAGGTGCCAGAATAAACATGATTATGCAGGCTGCGTTCTTTAAAATTGCCGATATCATTCCGGTAGAAGATGCTGTGGCCTATCTAAAAGAAGCGGTAGAAAAATCATACGGACATAAAGGCGAAAAGATTGTCAATATAAATAATGCTGCTATTGATGAAGGGGTAAATTCTATTGTAAAAATTAACGTTCCAGCAAAGTGGGCCCAGGCAGCACAGGGAGAAGAATCAGAGTGCGCAGCAGCTCGAGAAATACCAGCCTTTATTGAGCAGATATTAATTCCGGCTAATCGTCAGGAAGGTGATAAGCTTCCAGTGAGTGCATTTGTTCCGATGGAAGATGGCAGTTATCCGTTTGGCAGTGCTGCTTTTGAGAAACGCGGTATTGCTGTTAATGTTCCTTGTTGGGAATTTGATAACTGTATTCAATGTAACCGTTGTTCTTATGTCTGTCCACATGCTGCTATCCGTCCGGTGCTCTTAACTGCTGAAGAGGCAAAGAAAGCTCCGGCGGCAATGAAAGTAAAACCTTGTCTTGGTCAGCCAGACCTGTATTACGGAATTGCGGTATCACCCTATGATTGCACGGGGTGCGGTAATTGTGCTCAGGTTTGTCCAGCCAAGGAAAAAGCACTTGTGATGCAGCCGCTAGACAGTCAACTGGAACAAGCACCAGTATGGGAATATGCAGTTAAGGCTCTGCATAAACAAAATCCGGCGAATAAATTCACGGTGAAAGGCAGTCAGTTTGAACAGCCGCTTTTGGAATTTTCGGGTGCCTGTGCCGGTTGCGGTGAAACCCCTTATGCCAAACTGGTCACACAGCTATTTGGCGATAGAATGATGATTGCTAATGCTACAGGATGTTCTTCAGTATGGTCGGGCAGTATACCGTCGATTCCTTATACTACCAATCATCGCGGACATGGTCCTGCTTGGGGTAATTCTTTGTTTGAAGATAATGCTGAATTTGGTTTGGGCATGTTATTAGGTGTAAAACAAATGCGCAGCCAGTTAGCTATTGCTATTGAAAAGGCAAGAAAACAGGGCTATTCAGAAGAACTTACCAGTGCTTGTCAGGAGTGGCTTGATAGCCAGGATAATGGTGGAGGCAGTCGTCAGCGTGCTGACCAATTGATTGCTGCGCTGGAAAAAGTGCAGTTAAAAGATCAGTTGCTCAATGAGATTGCAAAAAACAGTGATTTTCTCGTCAAACGTTCGCAATGGCTATTTGGTGGCGATGGCTGGGCTTATGACATTGGTTTTGGGGGATTAGACCATGTGTTGGCCTCGGGAGAAGATATCAATGTCTTGGTATTTGATACTGAAGTCTATTCCAATACTGGTGGTCAGTCTTCAAAAGCGACACCAACAGCGGCTGTGGCCAAATTTGCCGCTAGCGGTAAAAAGACAAAGAAAAAGGATTTAGGTATGATAGCCATGAGTTATGGTTATGTTTATGTAGCTCAAATTGCCATGGGCGCCGACATGAATCAGACTATCAAGGCAATCAAAGAAGCTGAAGCCTATCCAGGACCATCGCTTATTATCGCGTATGCACCCTGTATCAATCATGGTCTGAGACTAGGTATGGGTTGCAGCCAATTAGAAGCCAAAAGAGCGGTGGAAAGCGGATACTGGTCACTTTACCGTTATCATCCAGAGTTAAAGGACTCTGGGAGCAACCCGTTTGTTTTGGATTCTAAAGAACCAACAATGGACTTCAAGGAGTTCTTGATGGGTGAGGTTAGATATTCATCACTGAAAAAACAATTTCCCGAGATTGCTGATCAGTTGTTTGAAAAGACTGCTAGCGATGCGAAGGGCCGTTTAGAGGGCTATAAACGTTTAGCAAAATAAAGTGAGACTTGATTCAGATAACTCCACCTGAATCCTAGTCATCGGATAATGAATAAAATGATTGCCAGGGTCGGTACCCTGGCAATCGTTTTGTTTACTACAGTATCCCGGACGATGTATATTTGGCTGGAAATTCCCCAAAACTAATCTGTATGATTGTGACACATTCTTAATATTACGGACAAGGCAGGTGCAAAGATGGATTACATCTTAGCGGTACTAGGCATTATTGTTGTCAACATACTGTTAAGTGGTGACAATGCATTGGTCATCGCGCTGGCTAGCCGTAACTTGTCGGCACAGCAGCAAAAACAGGCAATGCTATGGGGAAGTGCGGGCGCTGTAGTATTACGAATCGTTCTGACTTTTGGTGCTGTACTATTGCTTCAAATACCATATTTGCAACTTGTCGGTGGCATTATGCTGGTTTGGATTGCTGCAAAATTAGTAAGGGGTGAGAAGCAGAGAAAAGGCAATGTTGTGGCAACGGGAAGTCTGACTAAGGCTATTAAAACAATCATTACTGCAGATGTTATCATGAGTCTAGACAATGTTTTGGCGATTGCCGGCGTGGCAAAAGGTGATTGGGGATTGCTTGTATTGGGATTGGCGATAAGTGTTCCGCTTATTGTTTGGGGCAGTCAAGCCATTGGCATGCTTGTTAAAAAGTGGCCAATCATTATCATCATTGGTGCCGCATTTTTGGGGTGGACAGGTGGTGAAATGGTCATTGTCGATACAGCTGTACTACCGTTCGCAGGGAGACTTCCTTGGTTACACTGGATCCTACCTGGTGCTTTTGCGGTTATTGCTGTAGGGTTAGGTAAGATGGTGAGAAATCATCAGAGCGTAAACTAGCCGAAAAAATCCGAACATTAAATTTAAAAAATATAAAAAAGTTCATATTTTCATTGACATGCTTTTACATATATTGATAAAATGGAGGCGTAAGTTCATACAAGCTCGTATAATATTGAGGATAAGGCTCAAGAGTTTCTACCAGACAACCTTAATTGTCTGACTACGGGTGAAAGTGTACCTAGGGTTCCGCATGCCGCACGTTAAATCAGTGATGGTATGGCTGCGACCGAGTGGTACAGGTGTTCCAGCACACTACACCGATGGGATAAAAGCCCGGACGGGGAAGTTTCGCTTTCGTTTTATGTGCGATATTTCTCTGTCCGGGCTTAAGTATTTCTCTTATGGTGATACTAGATATTGGGTGTTGGCTGGATTTAAGACTAACTAAAGGGGAGAAAAGGATGTTAGACAAGTTTTTTCAATTTAGCGCACGGAAAACAGACTTAAACACCGAAATTATGGCAGGCATGACCACATTTATGACAATGGCGTATATTCTATTCGTGAATCCCAGTATATTGGGTGCAGCAGGTATGGATAAAAACGCAGTATTGTTGGCAACCGCTCTTGGTGCCGGAATTGTAACTATTATGATGGGTCTGTTTGTTAACTATCCGATTGCGCTGGCTCCCGGCATGGGTCTGAATGCCTTTTATGCTTTCACGGTAGTTATTGGTATGGGAGTTCCCTGGCAAACGGCATTAGGTGCGGTATTTATCTCGGGTCTTATTTTCATTTTATTAACTGCTACGCGAATTCGGCAGCTGCTTGTTGAGGCTATGCCAGCCTCGCTTAAATCTGCAATTACTGTCGGGATTGGTTTGTTTATCACCATCATTGGATTGAAACTCTCAGGTATTATGAGTATTCGTTTGTCGCTTATCCCGCCAACTCTGGAAAAAATTGTTGCCGGTCATGGCAATGGAACGCCGCTTTCTTTTGAGACTATTATTGAAATGGGACAACTCGCTGATAAACACGTGCTGCTCGCCGTGTTTGGTCTGATTTTTATTGGTGTGTTAATGGCTCGCAATGTAAAAGGGTCTATGCTTATTGGCATTTTGGTTACTACGATTATGGGTATTTTTATGGGTCTTGTAACTGTTCCAGCAGGTTTTTCACCGGTTGCTATGCCTGATTTTAGCCGAAATGCTTTCTTTGAATTAGATATCATGGGTGCTATACATATGGGTTTACTTACGATAATCTTTACTTTTACATTTGTAGAATTGTTTGACACAATGGGTACTCTTGTTGGTACAGCTACTAAGGCTGGTTTGATGGATAAGGATGGTAAGTTTCCCGGTATTGGCAAAGCGATGGCTGTTGACGCTACCGGCGTAAGCCTTGGTGCTTTGCTTGGGACAAGCACAATCACGGCCTTCGTTGAGAGTGCCGCAGGTGTTGGTGCCGGTGGTCGTACCGGTTTTTCTGCAATTGTTTGTGGTGTTTTATTTATGCTTGCACTATTTTTTACTCCAATTGTCGGTCTGATTCCAGATGCGGCAACAGCACCGGCGTTGATTATTGTTGGTGCCCTTATGCTGGACGGTGTACGTAATATCGACTTTAATGACTTTACCGAATCGTTACCAGCGTTTTTGACAATTGTTATGATGCCATTTACTTATAGTATTGCAAATGGTATCTCCGCAGGATTGGTTTTTTATCCATTGTTAAAGTTGATTACTGGTCGTGGGCGTGAAGTTCACTGGGTTGTTTATGTACTTGCTCTTCTTGTTATTTCTCGTTTCGTATTCCTATCTGAATAATCATCCTAATTAGTAAGCCCGGATGTCGTAATCATACTGATATCTGGGTTTTACTCAAGATTCATTAATATTGGGGAGGCAAAAGAAATGAAAGTCGCTATTATTATGGGCAGTGATTCTGACTGGCCAGTGCTTGAGCCAGCCGTCAAATTCTTCGCTGAATTTAATATTCAAACAGAAGTCGTCGTAGCATCGGCTCATCGTACGCCTGATAAGGTTCACACCTTTGCAGCTGAAGCTAAAGAACGCGGAGTCAAGGTAATTATTGCGGCTGCTGGGGCGGCTGCACATCTGCCAGGTGTAGTTGCAAGCTACACAAATCTCCCGGTCATTGGCGTGCCTATTAATAGCACTTCATTAAATGGTCTTGATGCATTACTTAGTATTGTCCAGATGCCGTCAGGCATTCCGGTCGCTACGATGGCTGTTAATGGTGCTAAAAATGCTGCAATATTTGCAGCTCAGATATTAGCTGTTAGCAATGTGGATCTTGCCCAAAGACTTGTTGAGTTTCGGCAAGCTATGGCGAGCGAAGTTGAGCAGAAAGCAGCGAGAGTATTGGCCAAGCAATAATAATTTGGAGGGTATTATTATGAAGACAATGTTATATGAAGGCAAAGCAAAACAGATGTTTACAACTGACAATGAGAATGAACTCTTAGTGTATTTTAAGGATGATGCTACAGCATTTAATGGTGAGAAAAAGGGAACCATTCAAAGCAAAGGTGTTATCAATAATAAAATAGCAACATTCTTCTTTAATCTTCTTGCCGAGAATGGAATTCCCCATCACTTAATCCGTAGGGTAAGTGACCGGGAAATGCTAGTAAAAAAGCTGAATATTCTTAAAGTGGAAGTTGTTGTGCGAAATATCGCTGCTGGCAGTTTGGCCAAACGGATTGGTTGGGAAGAAGGCACGAAAATGCCATCTGCTATAGTTGAACTGTATTATAAAAATGATGAACTTGGTGATCCTCTTGTTAATAATTATCATATAAAGGCAATGGGGTTGGCAACCGAAGAACAAGTGTGTCAAATGGAACAATATGCTTTAAAAATAAATGATGTGCTAACAGCTTATTTAAAAACGAAAAAACTTGCTTTGATTGACTTTAAACTTGAATTTGGCCTTTACAATGGTGAAGTAATACTCGGTGACGAGATATCCCCTGATACTTGCCGTTTCTGGGATACTGAAACAGGTGAAAAACTTGATAAAGACCGCTTCCGTCGTGATTTGGGTAATGTTGAGGAAGCGTATAAGGAAATATTAAAGCGATTAACTGGAGAGGCTATATAAAATGTTATTAGACCTAGAGAATGACAAATTTCATGAAGAATGTGGTGTTTTTGGTATATACTCACGGCAAGATAACGTAGCTCTTAATACTTACTGGGGTCTTTATGCTTTGCAGCATAGAGGGCAGGAGAGCGCTGGCATTGCTGTGACAGATGGAGCTTGGATGGATGTCCATCGCGGTATGGGGCTGGTAAACGAGGTATTTCGCCATCATTTGCCGAATATGGAAAATCAACATATCGCTATTGGTCATGTGCGTTATTCCACAACTGGTTCGAGTCTTTTAGCAAACACTCAGCCGCTTATGGTGTCTTTTTTAGGAGGACATTTAAGTCTGGCCCATAATGGCAACTTGACTAATGCCAGCGAGCTAAGAAGTAAGTTGGAAAAAAGGGGCAGTGTTTTTCAAACCTCAATTGATAGCGAGGTTATAGTAAATCTTATTGCCAGATCGCGAAAGGACAAAGTTGAAGACAAAATTCTTGAAAGTCTGGTTAAGGTTGAAGGTGCATATTGCCTTGTTCTTATGACTGAAACTAAATTGATTGGTATTCGCGACCCTCATGGCTTTCGTCCTCTCTGTTTAGGTAAAATCGGGGATGGCTGGGTGTTGTCATCAGAATCTTGTGCTTTAGATACTATTGGGGCCGAGTTTGTTCGTGATATTGAGCCTGGTGAAATGGTTGTAATTGATGATAAGGGAATTACTTCAATGCGGTTTGGCAATGAGGACAAGCGGGCGTTGTGTGTGTTTGAATATATTTACTTTGCCCGCCCTGATAGTATCATAGATGGACAAAGTGTTTATGCTGCTCGTTTTGCAATGGGCCGCGAACTGGCTAAGGAAAGTGGTTTCAAAGCCGATATTGTCATTTCAGTACCTGACTCGGGAACGACGGCTGCTTTGGGATTTAGCTATGAATCTGGCATACCGTTTGCTGAAGGTCTGATTAAAAATCGTTACATCGGCCGGACCTTTATACAGCCGGAGCAAAAGAAACGTGATCTTAGTGTTAAAATAAAACTTAATGCTGTTAAATCGGTCGTTGAGGGAAAATCAATTGTTATGGTTGATGATTCAATTGTTCGGGGAACGACAAGCGGCAAAATTGTACGGATGCTTAAGGATGCTGGGGCCAAAGAAGTGCATATGTGCGTAAGCTCTCCGCCAATTGGTTTCCCTTGTTATTACGGCATTGATACATCAGTGCGTAAGGAATTAATTGCAGCAAGTAAACAAGTTGAAGAAATTAGACAATTTATTGGGGCGGACTCATTGTATTACCTTTCTATTGACGGGCTGAAAAAGTCTGTTCCTAATATAAACTATGAACAGATGTGTTATGCTTGCTTCAATTGTGATTATCCGGCAGGTATTCCCTGTGAGGGCAATTGTGCAAATAATAAATTTGTCTTTGAGCAGCCTGCTAAATGCTAATTTCGTAATCAAATCGGATAGGGAGAGGTAAATTATGGATGCCAATACAGGTAAACCTTTAACATACCGCGAAGCAGGTGTTGATATTGATGCAGGCAATCGCGCCGTAGAATTGATGAAAAAGCATGTGAAGGCAACTTATCGGCCGGAAGTGCTTGGGGATATCGGCGGCTTTGGCGGCCTTTTTGCCCTTAATATTCATAAATACAGTCAGCCGGTTTTAGTGTCAGGCACTGATGGTGTTGGTACAAAGCTGAAATTGGCTTTTATGATGGACAAGCATGATACGATTGGTCAAGATGCTGTAGCGATGTGTGTTAATGATATATTAGTACAAGGGGCTGAACCACTCTTTTTCCTGGATTACTTGGCTGTAGGGAGCTTGGAACCGGAAAAGGTTGCTGCTGTAGTGAGTGGTGTGGCAAAAGCCTGCAGTGAATCAGGGTGTGCCCTTATTGGTGGTGAAACAGCTGAAATGGCAGGGTTCTATGCTGATGGAGAATATGATATTGCCGGTTTTGCTGTTGGCATTGTTGACAAACCAAAGATGATTACCGGCAAACAGATTCAGCCGGGTGATGTTGTTATTGGTCTGCCGTCGAGCGGACTTCACTCTAATGGTTATTCGCTTGTTCGTAAGATTTGCTTTGATGTGAAAAAATTTGCACCTACTGAATATATTTCTGAACTCGGTCGGACAATTGGTGAAGAATTGCTAACGCCGACCAGATTGTATCCACGAGTTTGTTTACCACTATTCGATCATTTTGACATTCGCGGCATGGTTCATCTAACCGGTGGTGGCTTTTATGAGAATATTCCAAGGGTGTTGCCAGAAGGCTGTGGAGTAGAAATTGATACAACAGCATGGCCTCAACCGCCAATTTTTAGTCTGCTAAAAGAGTGGGGCGGAGTGGAATGGCCCGAGATGTATCGCACTTTCAATATGGGCATTGGGATGATTTTAATCGTTCCACCTGATCAGGTCGCAGCCATCCAAAAAAATCTAAATGATCGTGGTGAAGACTGTTATATCATTGGTAAAGTGACTGCCGGAACGAAAGAGGCCGTCTTGAAAGGCGGCGTTTTCAATGGCTAAGACCGTTCTGGGGGTACTAGCATCAGGCCGTGGTAGTAATCTCCAGGCGATTCTTGACGCGATTGATGCCAATCAGATTCGGGCGGAAGTTGGCGTAGTTATCAGTGATAAGCCTACGGCTGCTGCCTTAGTTCGAGCCAAGGAGCACGGGATTCCCGCTGTTTGCATTGATCGAAAGCAGTTTGACAGTCGGGCTGAATTTGGCAAGGCACTGGCTGAAGTAATTGAGAAGCATCAGGTTGACCTGGTAGTACTTGCTGGATTTATGCGTATTCTTGATCCTGATTTCATACGATTGTTTAGTGGTCGTATTATGAATATTCACCCAGCACTCTTGCCGTCATTTCAGGGCCTTAATGCCCAACAGCAAGCGATTGACTATGGTGTAAGGCTTTCCGGCTGTACAGTTCATTTCGTCGATGAGGGCACTGATACCGGACCCATAATCTTGCAGGAGGCCGTTCCGGTCATGCCCGATGATACTGCCGACAGTCTTGCAGAAAGAATCTTAGTGGTCGAGCATAGGCTATATCCGCAGGCCATTGCCCTGTATTGTGATGGGCGCCTACTTTCTGACGGACGAAAGGTTACTATTCTTAGCAAGGAGGAGCAGTAAAATGGATATTAGACGTGCATTGATAAGCGTATCAGATAAAACCGGTGTCGTTGAGTTTGCATCAGAGCTTCATAAATGCGGTGTTGAAATTATTTCAACTGGAGGCACTATGAAAGCTTTGCGTGAAGCGGGTATCCCGGTGACATATGTTAGTGATGTCACCGGCTTCCCTGAAATCATGGACGGGCGGGTTAAAACGCTAAATCCTTATATTCATGGTGGTATTTTGGCCATTAGGGATAATCCTGCCCATATTGAAGCTATGCAAAAACACAACATTGGCCGCATTGACATGGTCGTTGTTAATCTTTATCCTTTCCGGGAGACGATAGCGAAACCTGATGTCGAACTTGAAGAAGCAATTGAAAATATTGATATTGGCGGACCGTCAATGATTAGAGCAGCCGCAAAAAATTATCGTTATGTAACTATTGTTGTTAATCCTAATCGTTATTCTTCAATTCTGAAAGAGTTAACGGCAAATGGAGATATTTCGGAAGGAACGCGCATGACATTAGCCCATGAGGCATTTGAGCATACCGCAGAGTATGATGCTTGCATAGCTGATTATTTCTCTAATCAGCTTGGCCAAGGCAAGTTCCCGCGGACAGTACACATGACTTGGGAAAAGGTTCAAAATTTGCGTTATGGCGAGAACCCGCATCAAAAGGCTGCTTTTTATCGGCAAAAATTTTACCAAGGGCCGGGAATTGCCAACGCTAAGCAGTTGCATGGTAAAGAGTTATCTTTCAATAATATTGTTGATATTGAAGCGGCTTATGCACTGGTTAGCGAGTTTGATAAACCGGCAGCCGCAATCATCAAACATACAAATCCTTGCGGAACTGGAATTGGAAATACTTTGGCCGAAGCGTACACAAAAGCTTATGAAGCCGACCCTATTTCAGCATTTGGCGGCATTGTAGCATTGAACCATAGCGTTGATAAAGCTACGGCTGAAAAGATAAGCGAAATATTTGTTGAAGCCGTTGTGGCTCCTTCCTATGAGCAAGAAGCGCTTGATATTTTAATGAAAAAGAAAAATATTCGTTTACTGTCATCGGTTATGCCGGCGGCAGGTGCGGCTAGAATTGACCTCAAAAAGGTTTCTGGTGGGCTTTTAATACAGGATGCAGACGTGAAGGATGCTGTTTATGATGATATGAAGGTTATGTCCAAACGTCAGCCAACCGACCGGGAATGGGAACAACTTCTGTTTGCCTGGAGAGTTGTGAAACACGTTAAATCCAATGCCATCGTTGTCGCTAATGATAACCAGACTCTTGGCGTTGGTGCCGGTCAAATGAACAGAGTAGGATCTGCTCAAATTGCCTTTGAACAAGCCGGAGAAAAAACGAAGGGTGCAGTATTGTCATCGGATGCTTTTCTTCCTTTCCGTGACACGGTAGATGCTGCAGCTAAAGCAGGTATTACAGCAATCATTCATCCGGGCGGTTCGGTACGGGATGAGGAATCAATTCAAGCTGCTGACGAGCATGGTATTGCAATGGTATTTACCGGGATGCGGCATTTCAAACATTAAGGGGTGTTACTTTGCGGATATTAGTAATTGGCGGGGGCGGACGTGAACATGCCTTAGTTTGGAAGTTAGCTTCAAGTCCTCGTGTAGAACAAATATATTGTGCGCCGGGAAATCCGGGAATAGGAAAAATCGCCGAATGTGTCCAGATTAATATTAATGATAATGCGGAATTGGTTAAATTTGCTATTGATCATAAGATTAACCTGACGGTCGTTGGCCCTGAAGCACCGCTGGCTAATGGTGTTGTTGACGAATTTGTCGCTAATGGTCTAAAGATTTTTGGACCATCGAAAGCAGCAGCTCAAATTGAGGGATCAAAGGCTTTTGCTAAGGATCTGATGAAAAAATATCAGATTCCTACTGCTGGTTTTGAGGTGTTTACCGATCCAGCTTTGGCTAGACAGTATGTTGAGCAGCATGGTGCACCCATTGTTGTAAAAGCGGACGGTCTTGCTGCCGGTAAAGGGGTCATTGTTGCCATGACACTTGATGAAGCTTTTGAAGCCATCGATGATATTATGTGTGACAAAGCATTTGGCGCTGCCGGAAGTCAGGTTGTTATCGAAGACTATATTAGCGGAGAAGAAGCTTCATTACTTGCCTTTACTGACGGCAAGACAATCATACCGATGCTTGCGGCTCAAGACCATAAACGGATCTATGATGGCGATCAGGGACCAAACACTGGCGGAATGGGGGCTTATGCTCCGGCACCTGTTGTCACTGATTTAATTCGTCAGCAAGTTATTACCGAAGTGTTGCAGCCAACGATTGCGGCAATGGAGAAAGAGGGCTGTCCTTATCAGGGGTGTCTGTATGCAGGATTAATGATTACTGATGCTGGTCTTAAGGTAATCGAATTTAATGCTCGCTTTGGCGATCCCGAAACGCAGGTGGTTTTACCGCTCCTGGACTCAGATCTTACCGTGATTATGGAAGCCTGCGCAGATGGGACTTTGGCTGATGTGCACATTAAATGGAAGTCGGGGGCGGCTGTGTGCGTGGTATTAGCAGCTGAGGGATATCCGGCAGCTTATCGCAAAGAAGATATCATTGATGGCCTGGAACAAGCGGAGCAGGAAGAGGCTTTGGTTTTCCATGCCGGTACGAAGCTTTCTGATGGCCATGTTGTCACAGGCGGTGGCCGTGTGTTGGGTGTGACAGCCGTGGCATCGGACTTGTTGAATGCAGTTAATAAGACCTATGATGCGGTAGGGAAAATATCTTTTAACGGTATGCAATATCGTCGTGATATAGCATATCGGGCATTAAATAAATAATTTAGTAGTATAATGACGGTGCATAGATTGTGCCGTCATTTCTTTATATTATAACAAAAAGGCGGTGCAGGATGAGTAAAGGTATTAATAGCAATGTAGTTTGGATCGTTAGTTTTGAAGTCGATGCGGCGGGTAACTTCTTAGACTATGCTGTTGAACAGTTTGATTTGAGAGAACACTCTGGCTCGGCTGATAAATTAAATCCTCTGCTAGGTAAGGGGGTATTTGAATCAGCCGAGGAAGCTAAGCTATGGGCTGAAAAGCAGTTTTCCAATTGTAATACAGGTTGCTCGGGATGCGGCGGTGGTTGCTGCCATGGTAAAAATCACAGTGGTACTGGCGATGAAAAGGAATAAATGGTAAAATCGACTAAAGGGTGGTGGCGTGAATTACCACTTATTTAGACGTAGGGGTGACTTGCATGAAGAATTTGATATTAGGCGGTAGAAATATTGTCATTGGCAGAGGGGCACTGGAGTCTTTACAAAACCTCAAGGCCGAGCGCGTCTTTATCGTGACAGGCGGCAAATCAATGCTGGAAAGTGGAGTCATAGCCCGTATCGAGAAATTATTAGCAGTTAAAGGTTGTCAGACCTACGTTTATTCTGGTATCAAGAAAAATCCTGATACTGTTGATGTATTAGGCGGCTTAGGTAAAATGCGTGATTTCCGGCCAGACTTAATCATTGCCGTTGGCGGGGGTTCGCCAATCGATGCTGCTAAAGTTATGGCTTTGTTGTATGAACATCCGGAAATCACTTTTGATAATATTCTCACTGTTACCTTACCCGAGCAGCGTAGTAGTCTTAAATTTATCGCCATTCCCAGCACGTCTGGCACAGGCAGCGAGGTAACTAGGGCTGCCGTGATCACTTTTCGGGATAGTCTAATAAAAATTGGTCTTAAAACACCAGCGTTTATTCCCGATGTAGCGATTCTTGATGCTGATCTTACAATGACAATGCCAGGTAATGTGGTTGCCGAGACTGGCATGGATGCAATGACGCATGCTGTTGAATGTTTTATCAACAGTAATCTTGATGATTTCACAGAGTGTCTGGCCCAAGGTGCGGTTGAGGGGTTATTTACTTATTTACCTGTTTCTTACCAGCAGAAAACAGTCGAAAGCCGGGAAAAGGTTCATCATTATCAGTGTCTGGCAGGAATTGCTTTTGATAATGTTGGTCTAGGGATGGCGCACGGCATATCACATGCTATTGGCGGATTGTTCGACCTTGGTCATGGTTTGACCAACGCTATTGCTTTGCCTTATGTCCTTGAATATAACGCACAAGATGAGCGTGTCAATTCCCGATTATCTCGGTTAGCGCGATTAATTGGGCAGTCTGATTTTATTGCAGCTATTCGTGCGTTAAATCAAGCCCTCCATATTCCGGTTTCATTCAAAGAAGCAGGGATTGATCAGCAGTTGTTTGAAGACAACTTTAAGCTGTTAGTAAAAAATTCACTTAAGGGTTCAACAAGAGTGAACCCTGTGCCCGTTTCGGAACAAAACATCACAGACATTCTATCTGCGATGTTTTATGGGAAAGGACTTAGTCTGGATGTGAAAAAATGATCTTGATCAGTGCTTGCCTCTTGGGGCTTAATACAAAATATGACGGAAAATCAAATGCCCATGAAATCATTATGCGGTACAGTAGTCATGGGCGCTTCATTCCTGTCTGTCCGGAGCAACTGGGTGGATTGCCCACTCCAAGGCCGCCTGCCGAAATTATCGCTGGAACAGGTGATGATGTTTTACAGAGTAAAGCCAAGGTTATTGCTGATAATGGTCATGATTTAACTCAGCAGTTTAAAGCTGGAACTGAGCAGTTATTGAAAATACTAGATTCATTTCCAATAACAGCTGCTATTTTTAAAGAACGCAGTCCGTCCTGCGGCGTTTACCAGATTTACGACGGTACTTTTTCTCATATCACAAGATTTGGACAGGGAGTTGCAACCGCTGTATTAAGAAAAGCGGGAGTAATGATGATCGCCGATGATGAAGTGACCGAGGAAAAAATCCTGCAGCTGCTTGCTGCCGATAACTTCACTTGAATCAAGTCTCACTTTATCCGATGACTAGCCCGCTTTAAGACTCCCGCTTCTACAAGCGGGAGTATACCCTAAAGGGCACAGGCGAGCGGCTAAGTCCCTGGATACGGTTCGACTAGGATTCCGGTGGAGTTAAAGCTCCATCGGAATCAAGTCTCACTTTATATGGAGGAAATAATAATAATGCTATCAGCCATCATAATTAGTGTTCTAGCCAGTATTGGCCTCTTAGCTGGAATCGGACTTACACTTATTAATTTACCTGGTAATTTTTTCATTTTATTTGTTGCTTTTGGGTATGCTGTTTATGATGATTTTACTACAATGACAGTTTCAACCCTGCTTATTGTGCTTGGTATGTTTCTCGCAGGTGAATTAGCCGAGTTTATTGCAGGGGCTTTGGGGGCTAAGCGACAAAAGGCATCAACCCGGGCTATGGCTGCAGCCGTCCTTGGGGCAGTTGGCGGCGGGGTGCTAGGGACTGGCGTGTTACCTATCGTCGGCTCAATCATTGGGGCGGTGCTGGGAGCATTTGCGGCCAGTTATATTGCAGAATATTCCAAAGCCGGTGATGCCGACCGGGCCCGACAGGTTGGTATAAGTGTTATGAAGGGGCAAGCATTGG